>NZ_JAAHGN010000039.1:0-17973 GCF_010672485.1 Moorena sp. SIO2C4
TCCACAGCAGAGGGTTAGGTCATACTGTCCATGCAGAAAAAATGGCAGTGGATGGTTTAAATCAACTGCTCCAGTTTTATGGGCTTCTACAATCATGCCCTGGGATAAATCTGTCCCATCAATATGCCGAAAACCCTGCTCCTGTAAGCCTTTGCCAACCAACCCTGAGCCGCATCCCACATCAATGACCTTAAAATCAGGATTTGTTGGATTGATCAACACTTTGCCACTGTTGACTATTTCCATCAGATAACGAACGATGTATTCTGGCCCATCGTAGTTTCTGGCTGCAACATCTCGGTTGTAGTCCGGTGCCCATTGATCATAGCGTTCTTGGTGAGTCTGCATAACGGTAGACCTGCTTATCTAGAGAACAATCAAAATTGGTATCAAACATCCCTATTGCTTAACTGGGATCAGTCTTTGAGCTTTTGTCGTATTAAACAATGGACTCTCCATAATCAATTCACCCTCTTCCTTACAGACATCTAGGGCAAAAGTAGTGAAAAAGCCGTAGCCCAAAATGTCGATAAAGGGTTTAAGTTTTTGAACCCTATCTAAATCATAGGTTGAATCTGCTGCGATAAATCTCATCACAAAGGCTCTTCTCCTATTAATGGGACCCTCGGTCAATAGACAAGTCCGATGCATCACCTCCTTGTCAAACAAAAGTGCATCGCCTAATTCAAAGTCATCCGTTTCAGCCTGAGTTCTGAGAATTGTATCAACCTCAGGTGAGTTAACCATCAAAGATTCTAAACGCCCCATTTCCTCTTTCGATGGAGCTGCATCTTGTGCTTGCAAGCCTTGTACATAAGAAGAAAGGATTAATGCATAGTCATAAAGAAATCTTCCAGAAAATTTTTCCTTTGAGACATAGCTCATCCCTCCTGCTTGTGCATTTGTATCTATCTTGGTTAAGGGAATCCAAAGGGTACAGCCAAAATCTTCTAATTGCTGGCAGGCAAAACTCAACATATCGGCGTGCCACTCGAATCCTGAATTGGTGTTTTTCTCTATTTCATAGGCCATGTGTTGAGTAGAGAATAACGAGCATTCGCAAAGCTTCGCGAATGTTGATTGAAATAGAGGATGCTGAATTATTTCGATATCTTCATTGTTTTCCATATCAAATTTATACTTTGAAAATGCATCTTCATAGGCTATTTTTGCATCTTCAAGCTCCTGTGATAAGATTCCATCAAGACATTTTATTGCCTCTGGTGCAAGAAAACCTTTCAGCTTGACAAATCCTTTTTTTTTAAAATTGGCAATATCTTGCTCTGTTAATTTGAAGGATGAAGAAATCATTTTTGGTTCTGTTTAAATTCAAAAAAAACCATCAATATCTTACAAAGATTGAGAGGAAAAGTCAATCATTTTTACCATTAGGTAAAGTTAATTATTATTACGATTGAAAAATGGATCTGATTGGTCACTGAGGCTTCTAGGAAGGGACTTGAGTGTGGCTTGCAGCTTCTCTACCCGCGATTCGCCCAAAAACCAGACATTCCGTGATGGCACACCCCCCTAGACGGCAGGCTCCGTGAATACCGCCTGTGACTTCTCCTGCGGCATACAGCCCGATAATCGGGCGATCGCCTTTCCCCAGAACCCGCCCGCGAACATCAATTTTAAGGCCTCCCATAGTGTAATGCACTTTAGGCCATAATCGAACGCCATAAAAGGGGGAACTCAAGGGCTTGGCATAATCCCGTATAAATTTACCAAACTCTGGGTCTTGATGCTGTTCCACAAAGGAGTTATATCGACTGATGGTTTGGTTGAGTTTCTCTAAGGGAATCTGATACGTGCTTGCTAAAGACGATAGGGTCTCAAATTTTTTCACCACGCCTCGATCTAAATCAGGTTCGATCTCAATGCCAGAATTTTGCATTCCCGCAGTATCCGCAATACCAATACAAGGATGACCAATTTCTAACCACTTATCTGTCCACCTTTTGCGATCAGCGAGTTCATTAATAAAGCGTTTTCCAGTAGCCGGATCAACCGCTAATCCATAGGCTAGCACCGTATAGCTAGCAAAGAGTGGAGCAATGCCATAGCCTGTTTCATCTGGAGAGACCCAGGGAGCAAGCTGAATCTGATCCAAATCGAGGCACTGGGCACCAATTCTGATGGCTTCTACCAAGGCTTCTGCGCTGGTATTGGGGACATTGGTGTGATCCAGATTGGGGGGGAGATGGGGAGCGTATTGCTGCCGAAAACCGGTATCTCCGGAGAAGCCCCCTGTTGCTAAAACGACTCCCTGGTTAACGTTAATCTGCTGGATCGGAGCTGATGGCTTGGTTGTTTGCACTTCTACTCCTGTGAGGATCGGATGGGTATCTCTCTGGGAGTTTACCAGTAATTTGCTCAGGCGAGTTTGGGTTCTAATTTCGACCCCGAGTTGCTTGGCTTTAGTCAACAGTGCAGTGATCATGGCGGCACCTGACACGTCTTCTGGTGTGTGGTTGCGAGGTACAGAGTGGCCACCATACTGATCCACTCGATCCTTGAATTTCACACCAAGTTCATTCGTGAGCCACTCAAAAGTGGGGTAGGATTGCTCGATCACCTGTTGAACCAAGCGCGGATTGTTTCTCTGTTGTCCTGCCTGGCACATATCTGATTTCAACAGGCTGAAAGAGTCTTGGATGCCTTCTCTGGCTTGAATCGGAGAACCCACAACGGTCACAGTTCCTCCACTAACAACTGAGTTACCGCCGAGGCTGTTTTCCTTCTCCAAGACAATGACTGATGCGCCAGCTTGGGACGCGGAGATCGCCGCACTCAGACCAGCAAAGCCACTCCCTACCACTACAACATCAGCGATCGCGTTACTAGTATCAGCCATATCATTCACTTGCTCTCAATATATGACTTTTGCCCAAGGTTTTGCTCCATGACTTGCATTGACTGCCGCACTCTTTCTGCCTGGCTGCTGTAGGGATAGTTCTGATTCCAGCACATAGCCTGCTAGCCGGGTTAAACCGGTTTCAATTTGATGGGCAGGGCAGGCAAAATTTAATCGTAAAAAGGCATGATCGTGCTCATGAAAATCAATGCCAGGAGTGGAACTCAGAGCATAATTCTGAGCCAGATGCAGCGATAATTCCATGGCATCTTGTTCTGCCTCTGCCACATCTACTAGCGCAAAAAAGCCAGCTTGAGGGTGAGTTCGCAGTTTTAATCCAAGGCGTTTGGCTGTGCGCTCAAACAGCAACCAATTGTAGCGCAACAGATATCGGTGTTTGCTCACCAATTCATCCCAGTGTTGTATCAGGTTCTCCGCAATCAGTTGGCTGGGTCAAAATGCAAGCACAGTAAGCTTTTAGGGATTGATAGTACACCTGTATGGGGTAACTTCAGTCTTGACAGGACTTGATTTACTCGCGGTGGGATTTTCATCCCTGGCTGACTATGGTTAGTAGTGCAAGATGTGATTTAAAATTGGCTGATATCAAATTATCATTGGTAAATTAACAAGTAATAAGTAACCAGTAAATAATTACTAATAACAAAATACTTTTGATTTAACTTTTGAGTTATCTAAATTAGATACTACTTCAGATAACTCCTGGGGTTCGTCGATCAAAAAATCGGGTTGATATTGAGCTAGGGCTTCTTTATAATTAAATCCCCAACTCACAGCAACTACTTTAATAGTATTTTTATTAGCTGCCTCAATATCCCTAGTTTCATCTCCGACATAGATCACATCAGCAGGATTTAAATTATGTTTTTTGAGGAATTTACGAATAACTTTTTCTTTCCCCAATATGGGACTCCCTGAGTCAACAAAATCAAAAAGCTTTACCCAAGAATTATGGGTCAGAAAAAGGTTAACGTTTTCTGCCGAGTTAGATGTCAATATCCCTAATTGGTAACCTTCAGATTTTAAATCATTTAAAACGTCAATTATTCCAGGAATAGGAGTTAAACTTTGAATATCTTGGCGTAATAGTTTTTGCACCTTTTTTAACAAAAACGGTATTTTAAACCTCGAAATACCCGATTGCTTAATAATTTCCCTAGAGCTTAAATGTCTAATTTGCTCCAATTTTTCAGCTGATGTGGGCTGATATCCAAATTCTCCCGCTAAGCTATTACTAATCTTGACAATGGCAGTAAGGGTATCAGCCAGAGTCCCATCAAAATCAAAAAGAATTACTTTTACACTCATTGAGCAATTAACAATTAACAATTCGCAATTCGCAATTCGCAATTCGCCACCCAAGTAATCAATGACTAGTCAGACTAGTCAACGGATTTTTGAGATGCATCAATATTAGCTTGGGCATTGCGCCGTAGCATATTTGGCTTAATACGCCGCAGCGCCGAAGCTGGAAACCGTCGATTCCACTCCTGATCAGATATAGTAGCTAATTCTGTGAGTCGAGGAGCCACATTCCAAGGGTAGGGCTGAAACTCTACCACATCAGTTTCTTTAGCAAAACGTTGGTTCCAGGGGCAAACATCCTGACAGATGTCACAACCAGCAACCCAGCCTTCTAAATGGGGTTTAATCGATTCCGGCAAGTTTGCAGCCCGATTCTCAATGGTATGATAGGCGATGCAGCGGTTGGCATCAACGACAAACGGTTTGGTAATAGCACCCGTTGGACAGGCTTGAATACAGCGGGTACAGCTACCACAGTGTGAAGTGTGAGGGGTATCTGGGGTCAAGGCTAGGTTAGTCAACACTTCCCCTAAAAATACCCAACTGCCATACTCCCGCGTAATTACATTACCATTTTTAGCAATCCAACCAATACCGGAGCGCTGCGCCCAGACTTTATCTTGTACTGGCCCTGTATCAGCATAGTAACGCACCTGGATTTCTTCTGCTTGTGCTTGTAACCAAAAGGTCAATTGTTTCAATTTTTTATGCATGACCTTATGGTAATCTCTGCCCCAACCGTAACGGGAGATTTTGCCATACTCAGGGCTTTCGGGACGTTGGTGAGGGGTGTAGTAGTTGAGAGCAACACAAATTACCGACTTCACCTCTGGCATACAGGCACGAATATCCAAGCGTCGAGGATTTGCCATCCAAGCCATGTCTGCTTGATACCCTAACCCTAGCCAAGCGTTCAAGTTTTGCTCTGCTGAGTCATGATGATCAACATCCACAGCTGCAATTCCTACCTTATGAAAGCCTACCGAGCGAGCTTTCTGTTTTACCTCAGTGCTAGTAACTGGTATATCCAACAGCTGTATTTACCAAGTAACTCTACCTCTAGGGTGTGTTAATAAGGCACCTTCACCGAACACCGCTCATCCAACAGTTTTCATCCTTTCCCCAATCTCTACTATAACCACAGTAATGTTATCCCTACCGCCTTGGTCTTTAGCCGCTTCAACCAGGATAACCAGAGCCTGATCAATACTTGAACTCTCTTGGAGAGAGGAAGCAATCAATTCATCGGAAAGTTCTTCGGTAAGTCCATCGCTACAAAGCAAAAGGCGATCGCATAATTTAACCTCTATCGGATAGACATCGACTTTAGGTAAATCCTTTCTGCCTAGACATTGAGACAGAACATGACGCCAGGGATGCATCCGAGCCTGTTTAGCTGTCAGTTCTCCCAACTTAACGGCTCTGGCTACCCAGGTGTGGTCTTCTGTAATCTTCTCTAACTTAGAATTTCGGAACCGATAGAGGCGAGAATCTCCTACATGAGAAAACCAACACTGGTCTTGACGGAACATCACCACTACGGCAGTGGTTCCCATATCTGACCGTTCTGGATGAGTTTGCTGATCGTTGAGGATAGCCTGATTGGCTTGATAGATCGCTTGTTCTAGTAACTCATCAGAAGGGGTTTGAGAGTTCCAATCCTTATTCAAATAAGTCTTAATCGCCTCAGTGGCGATTTTACTTGCCTCTTGTCCACCGGCATGACCACCCATGCCGTCGGCAACAATAAAGAAGCGACCGTCCGGGTCTATGTAGTAGTCATCTTGGTTAACTGTACGTAGTAAGCCCGGATCTGTAATACCGGCGAAGCAACTTTTCATCACATCGGTTGTTTACTGGCTTGATGCTTTAGACATCTCCAGAAACTCGGTTTTGACCCAGGCAGTGCAAGGGTTTGAGGTTAATTTTTGGAGATGTCTTTTCTGCTCGTCCGTGAGCTTCAGTTTGGTTTTGATGGATAGAAGCATAATTATTATCGACCTAATTCAGTTTAATTAAGGAAATGTCCAAAGATGTCCGGATAAATGCCGAAATATCCAACGATTTAGCCTCCTAGTACTTGCTAGTACAGTGGATAGATCGTGGAATAAGGAGTTATTACGACTTTACAACAACTACAACATCCGATCAAACCGGTCAAGCCGTCGGAGCAACCTAATTAAGGCAAATCCTAACATAGCTGCCACCAAAACGACTACCAAGGCTAGTACAACATTACCATTGACAAATAAAATAGTAGCCGAAAGGGTGAACGCACTGATTAATAAAGTATAGTTGGTTCCCAACTGAATACCACTCAGCCGTCGTAAAACCCGGTCTGATTCAATAGAGCGCACTCGAATGCGCAGGTCTCCTCTTTCTAATTTATCAATAGTACTTTCAATGCGCTGGGGCAAACCTAATGCTGTACTACTCATCTGTGCGGCTTGGCGTCCCAGTTCATTAATAAAGCTATTGTTGTCAGGAGTGTTGCCGTTGGTCATAATCTCTAGTGCGAAGGGTTTTGCAACTTCCATAAAATTAAATTCGGGGTCTAAGCCTTTACCCACTCCTTCCAGTGTAGAAAAGGCTCGCATCACAAATGTGAACGTTGCTGGGAATCGAAAAGGCTGGCCATAAGCAATTTCGTAGAGGTCATCGCTGATGTTACTGACCGATTGCTCCTCAAAGGGCTTATCCATGAAATTATCCAGCATGTACTGAACTGAGCGCCTTACCGGTCCCATATCACTCACTGGTGAGAGCGCACCCAATTCAATTAGGGAAGTCACCACTCGGTCGCCGTCTTTTTGGGCAATGCCAAACAGGGTTTCCATCAGTTGCTCGCGCACATTGGCCTTAATCTGCCCCATCATGCCAAAGTCGTAAAATATCAGGGAACCTTGATGACTAACCGCAATATTTCCCGGATGGGGGTCAGCATGGAAGAAGCCATCATTTAGCAACTGCTGTAGGTAAGCTTCTGCGCCCAGACGAGCGATTAATTTGCGGTCTAGACCAGCTGCTTCTAGAGCTTCGTAACTACTAATCTTAATCCCTGGTAAAAATTCTAGGGTCAAAACTCGTGATGAGGTATAGCGCCAGTAGACACGGGGTACCTTCACCCAGTCATAGCTGCGGAAGTTGCGCCGAAATGTATCTGCATTTCGACCTTCATTGAGATAATCAATTTCTTGCCAAAGAATGCGACAGCACTCTTCATAAATCCCGCTCCAGTCCCGACCACGCCCCCAGTCTGGATGGTTTTGAAAGTAATAGGCGATCCCCTTGAGAATTTGTAAATCAATGGTAAACAGTTTTTTTAAGCCTGGTCTTTGGACCTTAATCGCTACCTCTTCACCACTGCGAAGTTGAGCTTTGTGAACTTGCCCTAAGCTAGCCGCCGCCAGAGGAATTGGGTCAAAACCACTGAACAGTTCCTTGATGGGCTTGCCTAAATCTTCCTGGATGATCTGCTCAACTTGCTCGTAACTAAAGGCAGGAACCCGGTCTTGTAGTTTGCTAAGTTCTTCTACGTACTCACTGGGGAATAAATCGGCACGAGTGGAGAATAACTGTCCAACTTTGATAAACGTTGGTCCGAGATCTAAGAATGTATCTCGAATCCAGATAGCTTGTGTTTTGCGTCTATATGCCTGCTTTTGCTCCGTATATCCTCCCCGATAACTCCAAGGTTTCCCATCAAGCCACAACCCAGTCATGAGGGTCAAAACAAAACGCCAAATATCAATAAAACGCCTTTGACGGGAGTAATTTTCTTGATTCCACCGATAAGCTTTTTCGCTGTATGGCTTACCTATAGAACTTTGGCTAGACACATTGCGTTCCTGATCTAGTGTAAGGTTAATAGAGTTTTGAGAAAGAGCAGACACTCGGATTTCTCTGTAAGGTTTTTATCAAAAAAATAGCAGGTTATTAAAAAAAGATTAAAAAGCCTCGAAACTACTCCCTTTTGTAAATAATTTAGGGCAGTAACGATTAATCTTATCAAGATTGCTTGCGATAGTTTTTTAATTCAGTACGCAAGCTGGCAATTTCTGCTCGCAGCTCATCAATCATCGCTTGCAGATCAGCTGGCTTGGATCCTGTTTTCCCTGTGTTACTACCTGTGTTACTACCTGTGTTACTACCTGTGTTACTAATAGTAGAATCAGCTGCTGCTCCGGCTTCCCGATTGGCACTTTCTATTACCTGATCGGTAAACTGCCGCAGTCGATCACGCTGCTCAGCATCAAACTTGCCTAACTCACTCAGGGCATTGGTCAGAGCATCCTCGAGCTGCCGATTAATGGCTTGAGCTGCAGCCCTACCCAGAAAAAAGGCATGAATTACAGAGTTACTCATTGATAAGTTTCTTTAGCTTACGTAACAAATTATAACGTACTTGCCCAGGATTATGAGTGAATTCAAATCTAGTTACTTGCCTCGTATATCCTCAGTTTGTCCAATCTGCCATGTCCTTTTAATTTAAAAATTTATTATTATATCACTTTATGTATTTAAATCTAACAGGACTTAGGAAGTAACTTTTCCTTAGTCGCCCTACTACTTATTAAGCGCGTTTGGTGGCCAGTGTGCTGTAAGTCCTGTACAAGTATGAATATGAATAAACCACCTTGATGAGGTTGAAGGTGTTTCAGAGTTGGGGTTCTGACAAAGGCCAATTGCTGCGAGGAGGGAAGGATTGATCGGTGTGGAAGATGGTAGAACCAGGTTCTTTTTGAGAGTTCATTCGCAGTGCGAAACCAAATCCTAATCCGGCTGAGGCGGCAAGAGCACCGGTCATCAGTAGGGCTTTCAGTGGGAATCCAGCTTTGGTAGTTTTGAGTTTTGAGGTTTGAGTTTTGAGCTTGGCGTGGACAGTTTTGAGAACAGCTAAGGTCTGAGTGCTCAGTTTTGAAGGCTGAGTGCTCAGTTTTGAAGTCTGAGTCTTCAGTTTTGAAGGCTGAGTGCTCAGTTTTGAGGGCTGAGTCTTCAGTTTTGAGGGCTGAGTCTTCAGTTTTGAGGGCTGAGTGCTGAGTTTTGGGGAAATTAATGACTTTTGCTGAGGACTCAGCACTTTCAATTGAGAACTGCTTTGAGGAACTTTCTCCTGAGTTGGCAGCAGCGATAACCAAGCTTCTACAGTTTGAGGACGTTGATTGGTGACCATGTGCAAGCCACGCCAGACTGCTTGTTTAACTACTGGAGTTAGGTTTTGTGGACATGGTGGTAAGTCCGGCAGGAAAAGAATATAGAAACCTTCCTGGGCATGCAATACTTCCCTGACTGGTGCGGGTAAGGGTGGGGTTCCAGTTAGCAAGCAGTAAAAGGTTGCGGTTAAAGAGTAGACATCGGTTGCCTGGGAAAGTTGCCCTTTAGAAATGTACTGTTCTGGGGCGCTATACCCAGCAGCAATTAAACTGGCGTGGGTTTGCCTGACTCCTAGGGTGAGTTGACTAGTAATCCCAAACTCACATAGCACTAGTTTATCGGTATCTTGACGCAGAATTATATTTTCCGGTCTAACATCTAGATGCAGCAAACCCTTTTGATGTAATATGCTAAGGGCATCGCCAATTTGACGAATGTATGCAATAGCTTGAGCTTCTGGAACCAAATTGGCTTGGATGAGTTCAGCTAACGTCTGCCCCGGAATATATTCCATGACTAGGTAAGGTCGTCCGGCAGCTTCAAAGGATTCGATTACCCTGACTAAATGCTGATGCTGACAGCCGCTCCAGAGCCTACCAAGGGCAATAAATTGCCGCTTGAACTGGTCACCATGGGGATGGTGGCACAGATTGTCGCTGAGGGTTTTGATCACCACGGTTTGACCAGACTCAGCGTTGATAGCTAGGTAGGTTATGCTAAAGACACCTTTGCCGAGCTGGCTATGAAGAACATATTTGCCGTTGTGCAAGACTGTGCCTGCCTTTAAGTCCATGAAAGTTCAGTTCAACTCCCACCTATGCTAACCTTAAGTGGTGCAGAATGGTTGACACGCCCTAGGTTTCGTTCCTCGTTTTTTGAGCAATCTTGGATCAAGGAAAAACCAGGATAACTATCAGCTAAATTATTCAGCTTCATTATTCTATGCTAGGAGTCGTTAATCAGGAGCAAAGATTACCAAGGGTTCCCAATTAGGGTAAAAGCGCTCCAATAGTAGGGATGTCGTAACTCCACATCTGGCAACTTGGCTAAGGCTGGTGGTAAAGGAAAACTGCCCTGATCCGTTACCAACTGCCCTCTCTCCAGACGGACTGTACCCCTGAGCAGATTTAACTGAGCTTTCCGTATCGCCTCGGCTTTCACTGGGACTTCCTGTAATTTTTCGTAAAACGTTGTCATTAGCCCCAGGGTACCCTCATCGCTGACATACCAGAGACTTCCCAATGCGGACTTGACCCCCGCTAGCACTGCTAGACCGGCAAATCCTAATTCGGCTTGCTCGTCTCCTAAGGCAGTACGACAGGCACTTAAGACCAACAACTCTACCTTAGGCTTACTTAAGCCTAGTTTATGGAGCTGGTTAAGTTGCAGCTTGGTATCCCACAGCTGGATGTAGGAATTACTGGGCTTACCGGCTAGGAATTCACTATGGGTAGCCAAATGAACGATACCAAAGGGTTGTGAGGCACGAGCTTTTCTCAAATTTGCTACGGTGAACGCTTCGTTAAGTAATGCCTTTCCTGACCAGAGTTTTTCTGTAACCATCGATAACTCTACAGGAACGGCTGGTAATGGGTTTTTGTTCTTAAAGTAGGATGCTCCCATGGCCAAGACTTGAAATTTCCTAATGTCTACATAGTTCATGTTGGTTAATGATAGAGTTGGCATTAAACCAAGGCTATATCGTTCTACAATAAAACCAGTGCCATCATGGAGTGCTGCCATGGGTAAGGAGCGCAAACCAACGTCCATGATAAAGGCAAGATTATTTATTTTTTGGGCTTTTAGCTCCTGCTCTACCGGACTAATCAACCAACGATACAACTGCTGAGCCAAGGGTAGGTAGACATTTGCGCTTTCGAAATTGGTGATACTCTTTTGGAATTCCCGAGCAACAGAGAGAACTTGCGATCGCGTTGCTCCCTGCACCTGTTTTCTAATTACTGTTCCCGAAGCCGTAACGACTAGTAATTCGAGCTGTGTATCGAGATTTTCTTCCCAGTGTGACCTAGTCTTTTGCCGATTTTCCGTTGTCTCTCGTTCCGGTTTGGTTGACGTCAATCCCTTGGAATTAAATGGCTTTCCCTTGGTAGTTTCCGCTTTAAATCCCGGTTTAAAGAACAGGTAAATTAGGGCAGGTTTGAGTCCAGTAATAGTTTCAATTTTGCCTAGGTGGGCTTGGGCTTCTTCCAGGGTAACTATGGGAGTTTTGCTAATGCCTAGATGTTTTTCAAACGCATAGGTGAAGCCTCCCTCAAGTTGTTTAACATCAGCTTCTGCTTCTAGGGTAGAGTTAGATAATTTCCTGGTAACTAGCCGTGGTTCCGATTGTGCCGGGGATTGACTACTATTAGTATTAGGAATCTCTGCTTCTAGGGTAGAGTTAGATAATTTCCTGGTAACTAGCCGTGGTTCCGATTGTGCCAGGGATTGACTACTATTAGTATTAGGAATCTCTACTTCTAGATTAGAGTTAGATAATTTCCTGGTAACTAGCTGTGGGTCCGATTGTTCCAGGGATTGAATACTATTAGTATTAGGAATTTCTGCTATAGGATTTGTTTCTATTGGATTGAAATTCATTTTGTTTAAATTCAGATCAGCTTCTCTTTTAGTAGACTGCTCTTCTATTTCATTGGAGTCGGTTTGAGTTGGCCTATTGGAATTTGGAATCAAATTGGTAGCCATTGCTTGACCTTGGCTAGTCAAATTTGAAGATGGCTCCCCAGTCTTAATTTCTATATCACCTGAATCTGAGATCGTCGAAGTCAAAAAGGATCCTGGGGGAAGAATGGTAGAATCACCTGTAGAAATAGCTCTCTCTGTACCATTAGTACTGCTATTTCCCACCTCAAAGGGGGTTTGCCCGTTTCCCCCATGACCGATGGTGATTTTTCCTCCACCATCTCCCCCAACTGTAGCAATGCTCACTGCTGTTTCTTTGCCCTCGATTAAGGTATTAAAGGTATCAGTGGCTGTAAACATATCTTCTGTGGTAATTTCCACATTCCCGCCTTTGCGATCGCTACCACCTTGGGCATTGATCCAGCTAACCTGAATATTACCGCCATCGAGGGTAACATCCCCTCCCTTGCCAACTGTTGCTGATGAGTTAAGCTCTTCCGTGCTCAGAGTCTCAGACGCTGTGATTGTAATCGCTCCACCATCTGTGTTGATATCACCTACAGTGACATTAACGCCATCAATGGTGATCTCTCTACCCAAAGTAGTGATCGATTGGGTAGGATCCATTGAAAAATCCCCACCGTCAATGCCATCAGCATTAGCAGTAAACTTTAGGGATAGGGGATTAGCACCACTAACCCCTTGATCAGAGAAGTTCAGAGAGACGTTAGGGGCAATGGTAATATCATTACTAGCGTTGAGAACAATGTTGCCCAAGACTTGTTCTAGGGCATTCGCGCTAAGGCCAGGTGTCCCCCCATCCCCGGACAAAATTTCCATCACATCAAAACCAAGGGGATTATCCCCTAGCTGCTGACCAGCAATCCCTGTCCCAGGTACAATAGTAATGTTATTGTGGTCGAATGTAATCGTGCCGTTTTGACCAACAGGGGCGGTGAGATCAACTTTTTTGCCATCAAAGATTAAAGTCTGTTGGCTAGATATCTCAACTGTCCCACCATCTGGTGTTTTATCACTTCCGGCCTGTGAAGTTTGCTCTTGAGCGCCACGGGCAGTAATATCCCCGTAGAATGCTGTAGTTTCCTCTGACCAGACAGTAACTCGACCTCCGTCTCTATCTGCCGCTTGTCCATCAACCTTAATCACGGAATCACGGCTGACAAAGGTGCGATTGGCATTTAATTTCACATTGTCTGGATTGTCTTGGGGGTTCTTCCCAATCCACACCTGGCCACCATTACTACCGGAAGAGTTAATCGTGGCATCAATTAGAGCAATGCGATCGCCTAATACTGTTACACTGCGTCGCCTAAGTTCTTGGTTGGAAACATCTAGGGTACCGGACACAATGGTTGTTCCTGTCTCAGTGGGAACTATGGTGCCAGAATCCGTCAGCTGTACTGTTCCATTGGAATTGGCACTGAGTCCGGTCTCAACGCCTTGGGCTGGTCCTGTGAGTAGCTCTGGTATATCTAGTGCGGTAATTAATGGTTGCCCATCTAGTGTACGAGGGGGGTCAATCTCTAGATTCAACAAATTTCCAGATTGAGAAATCTTAACCAAACTTTGCCCTGGTACAGCAGCGATAGTAATATTGCCTCCCGGTGCGTTCAGTTGCCCAGTGTTAATCACACTACCCCCGATCAAGGCGATCCGTTGATTGTCTGGCACTTCCAGGTCACCAGCGTTAATGATACTTCCAGGTTGGGCTAAATCAAAGGCAAAGCTAGTGGGCTCACCAATTAAGTCCTGGTACCTCTTATTGTCACCAAAGGCATCAAACCAATTCCCGTCCTCAAAGCCAATCCCAGTTGCTGTGGTTGCTGTAAAGGAAGCAGGGACATTCAGTCGAGCATCAGCCCCAAAAATAATCCCTGCTGGGTTCATTAAGTATAAGTTAGGGCTCCCATTACCGCTTATGATTTGAATTAGACCATTAATAATTGAGGGATTACCGCCTACGACTCGCCCCAAAATATTCCTAACCTGGGGATTATTAGGGATAAAATTGGCAATCTGACCGGAATCGAGTCCAAATTCCTCAAAACTGTGGAACAGATTCGGTTGATTGCTATTAGAGAGGCTACCACCAGTGATCTCGAAGCTTTGACCATTAGGAGTTACAATTGTCCCTGCACTGTCTTCTGCTGAAGTGATTTGTGCTATTGCTGGTAGCCCACTTGGGGAGAGCAACATGGCTACCCCCCAGGGCATGACTTGAGCTAGAGATAAGCGGTTGAGGAATGAAGGAGAGATTTTTCCCTTAGAGCCTTGAGGGGGGAAAATCTTGCCCTCTAGGGGACTGCACCGCCCTTGGTACTTAGAATTGCTGGGCTTGGGTCTTACTACCGGTTTCCCCATAATCTTCATAGCAACCCCTAACGTTCTCTGTCTATTAGTCATGCAGTGTAGTGTTCATGCACCTAGTTGGAAACAGCTGTAGCACCGATCCACTAGGGTAAGGCCATGGTAATTTTACTAATTTAAAACTAAAATAGCCATGGTAAAATAGCCATGGTAGGATAGCCATCCTTAGTGATCACTGATCACAGTAACAGAATAGGTGTAACTTATGGGATATTCTGTCTAGCTGACAACAGCTAAATGGTTGTCTTGTGGTACCTGCTGAGGTGCTTCTGCAGGTAATCCTACAATATCTTGGTACATATTGATATATTCCCTGGCTGACTTCTCCCAACTAAAGTCTTGGCTCATAGCTCGTTGCTGCAAACTCCGCCATTCTTTCTTGTAGCGGAAACCTTCCCAAGCCCGAACCATACAAGTATATAAATCTAACGGTTCGTAGCGGTCAAAGCAGTAACCCGTTCCAGTTTGGTTGATAGGATCATGGTGGGAAACCGTATCCACCAAACCGCCAGTACGTCGTACAATGGGAATACAGCCGTAACCCATGGCCAGCATTTGGCTAATCCCACAGGGTTCAAAGCGGGAAGGCATTAAGAATACATCACTACCAGCATAGATCCGTCGAGCTAGAGGATCGTTATAGAGGATTTGAGCAGACATTCGTCCTGGATAGCGGGATGCGATTTCCCACAGTTGGGTTTCATAGTAGCGCTCTCCCGTACCTAGGACTAAAAATTGACAATCGGTGTAAGCTAGGAAACCCTGTAAAACTTGCACGAGCAGGTCAATCCCTTTCTGTTCCACTAAGCGGGAAACCATACTGATCAGACAGGTATCGGGATTGATGGCTAAGCCGACTTCTTTCTGGAGGGCTACTTTGTTTTTGCTGCGGATGTCGAGAGTATCAGCGGTGAAGTTGTGAGGAATGTAGTTATCGGTTTCGGGATTGTAACTTTCTGTATCAATCCCATTGACAATTCCAACAGTTTTACCACTGATAAATGACAGCAAACCTTCTAAGGACTCACCGTATTCAGCAGTTTGAATTTGTTGAGCGTAGGTGGGAGAAACAGTATTTACCCGGTTAGCATACTGTACAGCTGCCGCCATAGTATTATGACCTTGCATATACCAGGGACACCAAGTCATTTCTTCTAAGCGCCAGCGCTGGGGGCCTTGATAAGCCAGGTTGTGAATTGTGAAAACTGTGCTGATATCTGATGATTGGTTCATCCAAACGGGAATCATGCCCGTGTGCCAATCATGACAGTGAATAACATCAGGCTTCCAGTAGTTCCAAGCAAACTCAGCTGCACCATTGGCAAATAGGGTGAATCGCCAGTCTTCATCATCTCCAGAGTAGATTTGGCGACCAGCAAAGGCAGCATGACCAAATAAATATAAGGGGACATCAGTCTTGGGTAGTAGGGTTTCAAACACATTGAAGTGTTGAAACATAGCATCACCGGACCAGACTGGTTCCTCTTGAATCTCCATTTTATCGGGCAAAAAGCCGTAGTAAGGCATGAAAATTCGGACATCCTGTCCCAATTGCCTCAAGGTTTTGGGTAATGATCCCACTACATCCCCCATACCGCCAATTTTCGCGATGGGAGCTGCTTCCGCCGCAACGAATAGAATCTTCATCTGTTAGTTGTAAATTATTGGTTGTTAGTGCCTAGGAAATAGCTGCAAGCTTGAAGGATGAAGTGCATTTGATCAAGCCTGAAACATGGAGCAGAACTTTTCAGGAATTGACCTTGAACTCCTATCAGACTTGATCGAAGAACCTTCAGCTTTCCGGCTATCAAGGCTTACTGTAGCCTGAGCAAAAATTCTACGGGAAAAGAAAAAGGCTATGGCTTAAAAAACCTTTTCCTTAGCCTTTTCCTACACTGAAAGCGGATCAGGAAAATTATAAAATCTATAACGCTTGGCACAGGAATTGAATTGACTTTTCAGCTATATTCCTATTCCCGCTCGATTTGAGCCAAAATTTCAGCCAAAATCTCTTGTGCTCCTTGTTTTTTGAGCTGTTCGGCAAGTTCGAGTCCCAAATTTTCTGCCTGACTCTGCTCCCCTTGAATGGTATCTTTGACAAGTTTTTGCCCATCCACACTAGCCACTATAGCTGTTAGGGTTAGGGTATTGCCTTCCAACTGAGTGTCTACACCGATGGGAACTTGACAGCCACCTTCGAGCGCCCTTAATAATGACCGTTCCGCGTAACAGCGTTGAGCAGTGGGGGGATGTGCGATCGCATTGAGCAGTTCTAAGACTTCTTGATCATCCTCACGGCATTCAATTCCCAAAGCCCCTTGTCCCACAGCATGGAGTGATATCTCTGGTGGTAAAATTTGGTGAATGCGATCGCTCATGTCCAGTCGTTTTAGCCCAGCTACTGCTAAAATTAGTGCATCGTAGTCACCAGCATCCAGTTTGGCCAGTCTGGTGTTTAGGTTACCTCTGACATCTTTAAAACTCAGATGGGGAAAATGGTAGCGCAGCTGAGCCAGCCGTCTGAGGGAGGAGGTTCCAATGATCGAGCCTTCTGGCAACGTTTCTATCTGTTTATCAAGGTGCTTTTGGTGCATTACTAAAGCATCGGCGGGGTTCTCCCGTTCTGTGACGCACCCTAACACTAACCCTTCTGGCAATCTGGTTGGCAAGTCTTTGAGGGAATGCACTGCAAAATCGATCTCATCCCTAAGCATTCCCAATTCCAGTTCCTTAGTGAATAACCCTTTATCCCCAATCTTAGATAAAGCCACATCCAGGATTTTATCTCCGTGGGTACTCATGGTCTGGACTTCAAACTCTCGATCTGGAAAATGCTTTTTCAGTTGCTCTTGTACCCAGTAAGTCTGAATCAGAGCAAGTTGGCTTTTCCGAGAACCGATGCGAATTGTCCGGGCAGGACTGGTAACGGTAGAGGTCATAGGGCTGTCAATTTCTACAAGGCAGATCAATTTACTTGTTCTAGACTACCGCAGAAGGTGACGTTTCCGTTTCCATTTCTGTAATTAGCTATTTGTCATTTGTCATTTGTCAAAAACTAAGGCGTAGTATATAGCATTTATCAAATAGGTGAGGTACACAAGTTTGAGATTTTAGGGAACTCGAATCCACCCTACCTTATTAAGGGTGGCAGGGAACTCAGAAGAGGGAACTTCGGATCAGGTAAAAAATCCTGTCTACCTCATTAATATGACAGCGGTATTCGCATCTTATTTTGAAATGCCTACTGGATATGAGAGTCATACGATTAGTATTTTTGCTTAGAAATTTTTAAATCTTTGTTAGGTGCGCTTTCCGGAGACGAAACCTTGAAGAGGGTCGCCTTATTACAAAAGTTTTAACCCTTTTACGTATAGCCAGTAACCCATAAAGGCGACCCTCTTCTTACGGTAACTTCGTTCCCGCATTAAGAATTTAATTCGCCACGGGTCGCACCTTTTGATGCAAAGCGCGAGTGGGGGAAACCACGGCAGTTGCTCATGGTTTGAACGCGCCCCGCGTCGGCAGGCCTTGAAGTTACCGTAAGAGAGGGTGGCCTTATTAAAAAATATTTAACCCTTTTCTGCATAACCTACTGACATTAAAGG
>NZ_JAAHGN010000390.1:0-6441 GCF_010672485.1 Moorena sp. SIO2C4
TTATCGCTCCCCCCTTCCGCGCGGGGGGCTGGGGGGGATCATAATCTTGCGGAAAACTTTGAAAACATGCCCTAGGGGGGCGAAACCATACCCAGAATCAGCAACGCCGAAATTATTGCCAAAGATTAGCTGATAATTCGTAAGCATATGCCCTAGGCGCACGCTACTTGAGGTGCATTCAGTCGTCAGCTGTCAGCCGTTGGCCTTGGGCTTTGGCCACGGTACGGGAATGGCCATGCTATGGGAATGGCCAACGGCTGAATGCTTACAATTAGATCAGCCAACTCGACGAAAGGGAAAGACTCACAGTGACGTGGGAATCCCCCGGCACGAGGATTGTTCCCCCCGGGGGAGGATGCCAATCGAAACCATACCCTAAAATGAGAGAGTTTTCCTATTTCATCAGTAAATTGGCGATATTGTTAATCTTTGTTAATTTTTAATAATTTTTATGGTGAGATCCCCAAGGGATGTTACTATCCGGTGTTTATGTATAAAAATTGTTAACGTGGATTAATGGGTGGAGAGATTTGGTGAGCCACTTAAGTCTAGAGCAAGAGGAGCAACTCCAGAAAATAGGGACTTATCTCAGCCAACTCAGGCAGGAGAAATCTATACCTATTGAGGAAGTCGCTGACACAACCTTTATTCGATTGCATATATTGCAAGCCCTTGAAGCAGGGCAATCCGAGCCCTTGCCCGAGCCAGTTTACATTCAAGGCTTCATTCGTCGCTATGCAGAGTTTCTCGGTCTAGATGGTCCAGGGATAGCCAAAACGTTTCCAGTTAATTCTGGATTATCCTTGAAAACCGAGGAAACCGAGGAAACCGAGAAAACCGAGGAAAGCGAGCCTGGTCAGTTAGTCTTGTATACAGGTACCCCCTCACAACAGAAATCTCAGACTCTAACCTCTGCTCAAAAGATTCCTAGGATTGTAGCCAAAAGCAAGACTGTCAAGACTGTAGCCAAAAGCTTACAACCCTATTATCCTTACATCATAATAGTAAGCTTGATCAGTGTTGCTGGTGGACTAATTTATCTACTCAACACCGTGTTCACCTATCTCACTAATCGACAGATCGAAAACTCATCCGTTGCTCAGGAGCAGACAACCCCAGATAAACCAGAACAACCAGCACCAGCCCCTAAACCCGAACCTAAACCACCCCCCAAACCTAAACCTTCCCCATCTAATCCATTAATTAAAGTAAGCTTGAGTATTACAGAGCAATCTTGGGTACGAGTGGTAGTTGATGGCAAAATCGAGTTGGAAGAAACCTTACCCAAGGGATATCAGAAAACCTGGATTGCTAAACAAAAACTGACTGTGAGGTCAGGGAATGCCGGAGGTGTCTTGTACACTGTGGATCAACAGCAAGCAAAATCCCTCGGGAAACGTGGTGCTGTGGTACAGAGGAGTTTTAGCTTAGCTGCTCAGTAGATCAGTGGCAGTAGCTTGTAGGGTGGGCAAAAACAGTTTGGTTTAAATGAGTATTCATGATTAGATTACTTTGCCCACCCTACTGGAATTGGGATTTTTTTTCTAATCATTCAGTAGCTTGTCGGGTGGGCAAAAACCCTTTGGTTATTTTGAGTATTCACGATTAGATTACTTTGCCCACCCTACTGGAATTGGGATTTTTTTTTCATATCATTACCGATTGATGAACCATTATAAAATGGTAATATCAATCACTAGATCGTTAAAGTCGCGATCGCTTAGCGGCTCTGTTAGAGCATCGCTTTCTTCACTATCATTACCACTTAAATCTTCAAAAGCGAATGTGAATGTGTTGTCACTCCCATTTCCAAGTTCAAGGATGTGGCTCATGCCATCACTGTTAGCAGCTGTGAAAGCAAAGAATATGTCAGCATCACCATTTTGAACATCATCCAATTCCCCATCTGTAACTAAGTAGGGAGCTAAGATAGAGCCTCCAGGAAGTGTAACATCAAAATTCACCGTGGTCAAGTTTTCGTCTACCTTGAAATCAACCACGCTGGCATCAATGGCAGCTTCTGCATAACCCTCTTGGCCAGGAGTAAGAGATTGACCCGTGATCGAATCAATTATCGTTCCTTGTTGATCAGCAATTACATAAAAGCCAATTAAATTGTCATAGTCCGCCTCTCTAGTCACAGTTGCTGTAGCTTGTCCCGACAAGCCGGTTAAATCTAGCAGTCCATCAGATGAGGGATTGTTATCGGAGCTGATTACGAAGGCATTGTCTGGAATTGTAGTAATTTCGGTGTTGAGCTTGATAATGTCAGCAAACGTCACTTCCTTTATGGCTGCAATTTCCTCTTGGGTAAAGAAACCGCCATCCTCAATCGGTCTCTCGAACCAGAAGCGGTCAGAATCCCGTATCCGCTCGTATTGCTCCCATAGCATTGCTTGAATAGTTTCTCCCGCACTCGATGGAGCAACAGGATCTTCTGCAAACAGCCCAATCAATAAGTCGATATCTTCCACAGTCTGGTAGAGGTTTTCGAGAGTATTTGCCAACTCTGCATTTGAAGTAATTTCCGCAAAAGTCGTTACCCGTGGTAGACCGAGACTTGCTCGCACTTGGTTATAGTCAGCCAAGCCATGATCCCGTCCCCGTTGCTGATTAGCAGAGTAAAGGTCAAATCCGATCGCTCCTGGTACTAAAGCGTTGCGCAGGTCAAAAACTATATCAGTATCAACATCTTCAGTAATTGTTTGACTCGCACCGCGCAAGATATTATCTATATCGCTACTATCATTAATATTGGGTGAACCAAATGTTCTTAATAATTGCAAACTGGTGAGATTACCATCAGCATCAATAGTGTCTATACGGTTATTAGTTTGGGTATGACCAACACGAAGACCAGCAGCGGCGAATTCACTAGTGATTTCTGGGGTTTGATCAGAGTTATAG
The DNA here is from genome assembly GCF_010672485.1 of Moorena sp. SIO2C4. Lineage (NCBI taxonomy): Bacteria > Bacillati > Cyanobacteriota > Cyanophyceae > Coleofasciculales > Coleofasciculaceae > Moorena > Moorena sp. SIO2C4. The sequence goes on from NZ_JAAHGN010000390.1 coordinate 2,908, forward strand.
CTGCTGTAGTCAGTGATCACATCACCCACCATCAGGGGGAGCCACTCGTACAGGACAATAGTTTGATATTGGGCAATATTAATCTGGCGAGAGCGTTGATATATCTGCTCATCTGTCCAGTCAGGATGAAACCTAGAAAGTTCTTGGGCAAGGCGGTTATGATTACGCATCCAGAGGGTATGCTGGGATGCCAAACTATCGTTCTCGTTAACCCGTGTATCCCCCGCTAGAAAACCCACATCCATAAAAGCGCCTTTACCACTGATCAGTTCTCCATCAGCACCTGTGATGTTAAGGGGTAACAAGTCGTCATTAGTGGCAAATGTCTCATCTGAGAAGACGTTGAGCTGACCTTCTGAAAAAGCACGAATTGCTTGATATTCTTCTTCCGTAGACCCATAAACTACAGAAAGATCAAGCCAAGAGGTAACAGTATTAATGGCTTTTCCTGGGCTCCCAGACTCCCCAGTACCGCTGAAAAACGCATCCCGTTCAAAGTCAAACTCCAAGCCACCATCTGCCTGTGTAGAAATTTCTTGAGTGGGAGGAGTGTTTGGTGGAAAATTCGGGTCATCGGCTGGAATGTCAATGGGGAAATTGAGCAATTCTAACCGGTTCTGGTTCTCTTCTTTTGACCCATTTGCTGCTAAATCAGTGTCGTGGTTGACGAACTGACCAAAAGCCCAAATGAAAGCGCTTAAGCCATTACCATTGGGATCAGACTCTCCTTCCTCTAGGTTAGAGGTGGCATTACTGATCACTCGGGTACTAGGGCGATCGGGTGGATTAAGCAATACAAAGGGCGCATCAGATACATTGCTTAAGCCTTCTGTATTGGATATGACATTCAATCCCAATCCATTTAATCGGTCTGCTTCGGCTTGGGTAAATATCGGAATGGGTTGGCGCGTAACGGTATTGCCATCTATACCAATCAGAGCATTGCCTTCTGCATCAAATGCTATACCCGCCGGTGACTGGATTCCGTCTTCATACTCAATTGGAGACAAACGCAGCAACGGGGTATTAGGGATACCCAAAGAGACTTGGTCTAAATTATTCCTACTGCCGTCGATCAGGCGAATGGTAATCCCTTCATCGTTTACAACTAATGTGCTGTCGGCAAATGGGTCTCGTTGAAGAACACTGTTGAGATTTGTCATAACAAATGGTTAAATAAACCTAAGGCTTATCTATAAGAGTTCCCAACCATCAGGAAAAAATCCTAGAGGTTAAGTTAAATTAGGTTTTTTTTTTACAGCTGACACCATAATATTGACCTGAAAATATTGCTGTTTTTAGGTAGTTTTATGGTTGACCTCTAGGGTTGACTGTGCTTAGCTTACAAACGTCACGAATAAAGAGCCTGTTACTTTTAGAGCTCCTGAAAGTTTAGACGATAGATTTTATAATTGCTAAATTATTTGATATTTTTTTTTATTTAAGATAGTTTTAGCCATAAACTGGAGCTTTTTAACAGGTTTTATTCGAACCCAATTTAATTTGCAATCAGAGGATTGTAAATACTTTTGTCTGCTCTATATCAAATCTTTAATTCTCTGATGAGATGTATTTGATACTTTTAAATTTTATACCTTTACCTTATAGGAGCCGGGATTAGGGAGCAGGGAACAGGGAGTAGGGAGCAGGGAGCAGGTAACAGGGGAAAAATCCTGTGTACTTCATGAATATGATAACCGCTATATAAGTCTCAAAATAATCAGCTTTTTAGGTGTAATGTTTATGATAATTTTTCGCCCATTTCAACGACCTTTGATTAACTAAAAAAAATTGAAACTCTTCTGCCTTCTGCCGTAAGCATTCAGCCGTCAGCTATCAGCTATCAGCTTATGCGCTACGCGCACGCTACTTGAAGTGCTAGCAGGCGCTTTAACTGGACGGACTCGGATCAGTACAACGACCAGGGATTTTCAACTAGCCTTACCAGCCCGTCAGCTTGTTTACTACCTCCCGTTGATTAGCTGACAGCTGAGGGCTGATAGCTGAATGCTTACCTTCTGCCTTCTGCCTTCTGCCTTGGATCCAATACATTTTACTTATTACCAGCGGATGTGGTATGATTACCTTTTTACTTAGATAAACTTAAAAAAAGATAAAGAGAAGGCTTCAATAAAATTTACAAAAATCCTAACTCAAGGGATGACTGAACTTGACGGCTTAAGTTGACTAAGGTCACTTGTTTAACTTGGCCGAATAGGTCAGACTGGTTTTCGGTGCATCTCAGTGGTGCAAAAACACTAAACTCCAATACTGAAACCCCTATTATCTCGTTAGTTGAGTGATCGATTTACAAAATATGGGAGCTAGCCAAATGAACTTTGGTGTTTCTACAGGTGCGACCCGTGGAACGGGCATCTTGCCGTGGAATGGGCATCTTGCATGAAACTGGCATCTTGCCAGTTTCATGCTTATTTTCGGGCGGGCAGGATGCCCACTCTACTTCTATTCATTCGAAGATTCAGCAACGCGGATTTTTAATCAGAGTAACTATCCGGAGATCAGATTAGACACAACGGGAGAGGAGATAACGTCACTTGTAGGGCGTTGCTCACCTAAGGAATGGTTTAATAAAAATCAAACCATGCAATGCCCTAATTGTCATAGCCACAAAACTCATAAATATGGTCATCACAATTGAGACATTATTTAGCCAGACTACATCGAATTTCTCTATGCTACTCTAAATCTGAAGAGATGTTGAAGTTATCAATTAGGCTTCTTATTTATTATTTAAAGTTTCATAAAATCCCCATTTTTGGTTAATCATTCCATTATTAAGCAACGCGGTGGCGAGTGTCAAACGCGCCCTATATTTCCATGAACTCTTGTAAAGTTTTGGGTTCTTCAGTACCTACTATGCTAAATTTACAGTTAAAAATCTCCGAAAATATTACTGTGTAAGGGTTATGAGGCTATTTAACCATCAATTTTTCTGAATAATGCCTCTTCCTCCTGCTCCCTGCTCCCTGCTCCCTGCTCCCTTTGGCAAAGTGTTAATTTAGCATAACAAGTACGGAAGAGCCAAGTTTTGTAAATCAGTTGCATAAGTTTGTAAATCAGTTGCATAAGTCTGATTGCTTGGACATAGAAGTAGATAGAAGTAACAAGCTTTGAGAAAAAAGGAGCAACTGATATGGCGACTATTCAAGGAAACAACGGAGATAACTCATTAATTGGTACTGCAAATAACGATATGATGTGGGGTTATGATGGTAACGACACTTTGTGGGGGCAAGATGGTAATGACCAGCTCATTGGTGGTAATGGTTCAGACCAATTAATTGGTGGTTTTGGTAACGACACTTTGTGGGGGGAAGATGGTAACGACACTTTGTGGGGGGAAAATGGTAATGACCAATTAATGGGTGGTTCTGGTAACGACACTTTGTGGGGGGAAGATGGTAACGACACGTTGTGGGGGGAAAATGGTAATGACCAGCTCATTGGTGGTAATGGTTCAGACCAATTAATTGGTGGTTCTGGTAACGACACTTTGTGGGGGGAAGATGGTAA
>NZ_JAAHGN010000391.1:0-6437 GCF_010672485.1 Moorena sp. SIO2C4
TGTTTTTTGATGATTTGTGGAAAATTTGATATCATTTAAGCAACATTATTATATTTTTATTTGGCCTCTATTTTATCAAATTAGAGGCTATTTGTCTAGTTTTTTAACTATCATTCAACATTTCTGCGTTAATGGTGAAGAATAAATAACAGTAATAGGAATTAGCCATTGCCCCCTAAATCCCCCAAGTTTGGGGGACTTTTTGAGTAATCCCCCCCAAACTTGGGGGGTTAGGGGGGCAAAACCAACTAAACTTCGTAAGTCCTAAGTAAAATAAATAACACTCAGCCCAAAGCTGATAGCTGAGGGCTGATCGCGGGTTTCAAAAGCTCAGTTGACGCAAAGGGAGAAATAGTATCGGTAATTATTTCAACTACCCCTGTCTAATCGAGTACCCTAATCGAGTACACCCTTGGCAAGGGGATTGTGTCTACAGTTCACCTCCAATCTAATTCCCGAGATAGGCTAGCCTTTGGCAATCCCCTCAGTCTAGAGTTTTGGTTTCATCCTGGGACACATCAGGGACGGTTGAAAGTCGCCCCGTCCTCTCAAAGTCTTGCCTCAAGAGGAGCGTTCTCAGTGCGATATTCTTGGCTCCAACTAAATCAGCATGTAGTTTGTATCCACAAGCCATGCAATCAAAATCTAATCCATTATTGGGTCGATTGGCTTTATTGGTGTGACCACAACGGGGACATGACTGGGAGGTGAAATTAGCATCAACTCTAATCGCTAAAGCGCCACCCAAAACGGCTTTATAGTCAATGAAGTGCAAATTATTGCTGTACCTATTTTTGCAGCACCTGAATGAATCAAGTCTAAGTGTTTTTGAGATCCGGAGTAGTCAATTTTTATGGGACCTTCTAAGGTAACTAGGCTAGCTTTACCTTTAACAAATGAGTAGTCACGCTTGTAACTAAACGTACAGGTCCGAGCTCTGAATTTAGGAGGGGGATCTAAGCCTTGGTAACGCTTGTTGGTAATCCCGGATTTTAAGTGAGTAGCATTACGCTCTACTTTCATCCAGAGATTTTTATAGATTGCAGCTACCTGTCGAGGTACGTTACATGCCATTTGGGCTGGTAACCTAAAGCGTTCTCGAATGTCGTAGTAAACCTGCTTTTGTAACTTAGCCGCATCAGAAAGTTTGCCTTTGTCAAACGCCAATTTCGATGTATAGTTCAAGGCATCACGATAAGCTAAAGTAACTGCACGAAGCTTTTGCTTTTGCTCCGGTGTGCAGTTCAACTTCAGCTTTGCTGTAATTACCTGCTGCATCGAATCTTTGACCTTTGTTAATTGTGTTATAGCAGTTATAAATTGGGTGAGGTACTTTCCCAGGGCTATTTCATTCTCATGAAAGCCAAGAAATGCTAGGCTTACAAGTTAACCGAGAGTTTGATTAGTGACCATGGGTCAGCCCCCCCAATCTGCCCCTGCTGTTTTACTGCCTAGCCTGTCCCAAGAGGAGTCAACCCCAGAGCCGATCGAGATTTTAGAAGCCTTTTCTGATATCCCAGATGTGCGCAAGGTCTCAGGTAAACGGCATAAAGTCGCTCTATGTCTAGCTCTGTTTACTCTGGCTATAGCGGCTGGTAACCGAGGGTTAAGAGCGATTGGCGATTGGCTCAACAGCTATCGGGAGGACAAGATTGAACGTTTTCTACCCCCAAAGCGGCGAATTCCTTCCTACAGCACGATTCGTCGTGTCCTAAAAACCAAAGGATTATCAGCAGTATTCTGCGGCCCTGGCTCGGTTCTTTGGCATTGAACCCAAGGCGCGGGGAAACCTTAGCTGTCGATGGCAAAGTCTTACGGGGCTCATACCAACTAGAAAGGGACAATCCTGATTCTCCCCCTCACAAGCGCAATTATGTTAGTCAGTGCTTACCTGGTCGAGCGGGGTTTGATTCAAGAGCCTGATCAAGTGGATAGCAAAACGAACGTGCGTCAAAGCCAAGAGACGAAACCTTAGGTAGTGGTCGCCTTAATCAAAAAGTTTTAACCCTTTTATGCATAGCCGACTAACCATAAAGGCGACCACTACCTTACGGTAACTTCAATACCAGAATTTATTACCCAACTGGCTGTTAAGGGTGTGGTCAACGCCATAGATGCGATTAGCACTCAAAAAAACGGCTCAGTTGATCAAAGAGAGCTGAGAATCACTACCTGGGGGCGATTAAAGGCAATCAGGGCAATCTATTCAAAAGCGTCAAAGCTTACTTTGTAGCCGAACACAGTCATACTGACATTACTTAAGGACATGGTCGGATCGAGAAACGGGTCGGCACGCATCTGCAACCAACTCGACAACATCCAGCCCTGGCCAGGGCATTAGACTCTGATTCGAACCCTTAGTGTTCGACAATTCAAAAAGGGGGGGCAACACCGTCTGGAAAAGGAAACACGCTACTATGTTGCTTCTTACGCCCTTGTCTGCTGAGTCCAAAGCCTCAGCGCATCCCTTGGATATTGGGGTGTAGAGAACAAGGTTCATTATGTGCGATTTGGTTACTCAGGGTGAAGATGCTTCACGTATTCGCATGCATCAGTTACCTCAAATCTTTGCCGTTGCTCGTAACTTTGCTCTAAATATCTATCGTTCTCATGACTTTTCAAATATGGCTCAGGCGCAAAGACGGTGCCAGTTTGGACTAGACACACTCAAGCACATTTTCAGAAATGTTATAGCCCTGGGTACTTTCCTTCTTGGTTTTAGAAGGGAGCTTCGGAGTTTCGGAACAGCGAATAAAATTTAGATGTACCTCACGCTAATTAGTAAACCCTATAGTCAACTCGATACGATATTACTTGTGGGGAGCATCTTCCTCATCAGAGGGGAACTTCAGGGTCACAATTGGACCACCGCCACCATCTTCTTGATCCGATGGGTACTTCCGGGTCATCGCAATTGGACCACCGCCACCCTCTTCGTGATCTGAGGGATACTTCTTAGTCAAGGCTGGACCACCGCCACCCTCTTCGTGATCTGAGGGGTACTTCCGGGTAAAGCATCCGGCACCATCTTCAAAATCAGAGGGGAACTTCTCTGTGAACGCAAATCCGCGACCGCCTCTAACATCATCCATTTCCTCTTCAGATAGCTCTTCGCACCATTGCCCTTCTAGGTAGCGGGCGAAAAAGGGAACTGCTTGGGAATTTTCTTCTGGTTTGTCCATATTAGACATGGCTTTAAACTCCTAGTGGATAAATAAGATGTGGGGAAATAGGAGATAGGATGTGGCTAAGTATGAGTATATCCATGAATAGACCCATGAATAGACACAACTATTTTCCTATAAATCTATTAAAAGCCATGCCTCCCTAGCTGTAACGCCAAATTGGCGAAAATTTTTAATTTAAACCTAAAATAAATAAGTTAGGCTCTGGGTAGATTATTCCCTATCTTCCAGATATCCCCGGTCTGAAAATATTACACGGATTGCTATATATCTTCTTGATCAGATGGGTACTTTTGAGTCTCAACTATTAGATCATCTCGAAACTTGAAGGTTACCCCCGACCAATCTTCCCGATCAGATGGGTACTTTCTGGTAAGACTGCGAATAGGCAATACATTACCACCTTTGACAGTTTCCATTTCTTCCTTAGATAAGTCTTCAATAAATTGTCCCTCCAAGTAGCGGGCAAAAAAGGGAACTGCTTGGGAATTTTCTTCTGGATTGTTCATGTCTGACATCGTAAAATTACTCCTAGATAATTGAGGAAACTTACTGGCTAGTTAAACTCCCATTTTAATGGGATAAAAATCACCTACTCATCTCAAGATATTAAACTCGCTAAATTTAATCCTTTGGCTAAAATATTGCCTCACTAATTTAGGGAGTTTTGAAAGGATTAATTAATAGCTTATCAAGCTAAAATTATTCTACACTTAATAATAAAAAAATAATGGTACATAAAACTAAAAATTATGTATGATAGCCCTAGGAATTGGGGTGTATTCCTACTTGGAACCATTGGTATTATTTTTGCTAATGGGTAATGGTACGAGAGTAATCACAATTACCTTACCCATTACCCAAGCGTGACAATAGTGATATTATCTGGATATCAAAGAAATAAAGACGATTCTGAGTCTACTATTCGGAATCTTCTCATCTCCGGATATCTCCATCTTGTTAATGTGGTGGACACAGGAAATTCTGGAGTTTTTCAGGCATTTCTTCAAAATTCTCCAGAAGGAAATCCATTATGGCCAGATGGTACAAATCGATGGGCATGGGAGAGCGATAGTTGTGACCTCTGGCAAACCAGCGCTGTACTGTAGCATCACTACGGGAGCAAATACAGGCGATGACCTCATAAGTCACTAACCATTTGCCATAAAACTTTTGTGGTGTCATTCCCAATTGGCAGTTACTGTAGCGCTGGATTAAGGCTTGGTCTTTTTCGGTTAGAGGACGGGGCTTTTTCATAAAGATCTAGGTAGAATTCCTCCCCGTGTCTAAAGACCGGGGAGGAATTCTCCATAGTGGCTTTAGCCACCTTCTTATCCGTGGTGAGGGTCGTTGATATACCGCTGAATAGTTTCACTACTCACCTTCCCTGCGGTACTAAAAAAATAACTATTAGTCCAAAGAGATGGCAGTTTTTTTAATTCAGGGAACTCTTTTCGCAAGTAGTTTGCACTTCTGCCTTTGAAAGCCCTGACTACTTGATAAATAGCATCTGTTGGATTTATCTCTACAAAAAGGTGAATATGATCAGGAGCAACCTCTAAAGCTTTAATATTCCAGTTCTTCTCCGAAGCTATCTCAGTAAAAATTTCGTAAATCCTATCCCTAATCTTTCCTACCAATACCTTTTTTATTCTTTTCGGTATCCATACTAAATGTACAGTACACACCCCGACCGCATGGTTGTAGTGTCTGTACTCAAAACCGCTCTTTCTCAATTTATTTTCTCTCCGGACTTGCTGTTGTTTTTATTGTAGGTTAATATATAGTTAACGACAAACCCCTGAGGGTCGATAATGGCTAAAAAGAAGTTAAAAGTAGGGGTTCAGCAAATCCTTTTACACCCGGACAAAGAGACAGAGGCAATCCTGACTTATCTTTGTGAGCAGTCAGGGAAACTGTACAATATGGGAGTTTACTTTTCTCGTCAAGTGTTTTTCAAAACAGGAAAACTACTTACAGGGAAATTCGACTTGATATATGAAAAAAGCGTAGGAAAGACGATTGTAGCTAAGTCTCTCCCCTCCACCCCAGCCCAGCAGACATTGATGAGTGTGGCCGAAGCACTTAAATCCTATAAGAAGCTAAGAGAGTCTTGGTTCAAAGGGGGTTTAAAAAGTAGACCGAAGCCTCCTGGATATTTGAAAGGGAAAAAGATGTTTAAAGTCTCTTATCCAAATTCAGGAGGGCAAAAGCCAAAGAGACATGAAGACTTAATTACTTTTTCTCTGGGATTAAATGTAAAGAGATGGTTTGGAATCAAAAAATTCTCTCTGTCTTTTCCTAGTAATTTAGAAGATATAAAAATAAAAGAATGGACTATTTTACCTAAAAATGGGGCTTTTTACCTAGAAGTATCTTATGAGATACCAGAGTCAGTCCAAGTCAAAGATAAAAGCAAAGAGGCTTTGAGTATAGATTTAGGGACTTCTAGTAATTTAGCGGCTTGCGTTGACACTTTAGGAAATTCTTTTTTAATAGACTGTCGTGCCATGAAGTCCTTTAACCAATATTGGAACAAGCAAGTCTCTACAAGAAAGAAAGGTAGAGCAAAAGATTATTGGGATAATTGGCTTGATAGGGTTACTCGGAAACGGAACCATCGGATGAGAGATGGAATAAATAAGGCCGCTAAGATAATAATCAACCATTGCCTTGAATACAGTATTGGGACTATAGTCCTAGGCTGGAATGAAGGTTTTAAACAATGCTCCAATATGGGTAGGATAAACAATCAACAGTTTGTTCAAATACCTTTAGGGAAGCTAAAAGATAGGCTATCTCAGTTGTGCAGTTTACACGGAATCCATTTGGAATTGACGGAGGAAGCTTACACCAGTAAGGCCAGCTATCTTGATGGAGACTCCCTACCTGCTTATGGAGAAAAACCAAGTGGGTGGAAAGCATCAGGAAAGCGTGTAAAGCGCGGTCTTTATAAGACTTCAAATAAGTCAATAGTAAATGCTGACTTAAATGGTAGTGCAAATATCTTGAGAAAAGTAGCCAGAAAGCTAGGCATAGACCTATCCAGACTGAGTAGACGGTGTTTGACTACCGTAGCGAAGATTAGACTTTGGACGTTACCTAAGTTTATCTTGTCAGCAGAATCCCCGCGTCTTTAGACCGGGGAGTGTCAAAAAGCCTCCTCTACTGCTAGAGTTTCTAAGTCTTGTTCCCTTGGCAGTAAGCTTATGGCTGGTGAACTGCAAAAGTCTAGCGCTAGCGCAAAATGAG
>NZ_JAAHGN010000392.1:0-6429 GCF_010672485.1 Moorena sp. SIO2C4
TCAATTGATCATCTTAAGGATCTTGTATGAATTATGAAGGTTGAATTATCTGGCACCCTTGTCATTCATTATAGTGGGCGGGCAGTTGGTGGGCAGTGCTTTGGGATGGGATGGGGAGCTGATCTGATTGGTCTGCTGCACTGCCCACCCTACATCTATTGCTCGATTGTAGTGGAACTGGCATCTTGCCAGTTTCAATATATGTTGGGGCGGGCAGGATGCCCGCTCTACTGCTATGCTCACCCAGTGGAATGGGCATCTTGGTAGAACTGGCATCTTGCCAGTTTCTATTTCCAGGCAGTTGGTGGGCAGTGCTTTGGGATGGGATGGGGAGCTGATCTGATTGGTCTGCTGCACTGCCCACCCTACATCTATTGCTGGATTGTAGTTGCAATTATAGTTGACAAAATTATCTATAAGTGCTTACACCCCTTGCCCTAGATATTTCCATCTCCTGATCACGCCATCTCCCGGTGTTCCAGTGCTATTCTCCCACTGGCAACTGTTGAAATAATCAAGACTTAGGCAATTGCCCCCTAAATCCCCCAATTCTGGGGGACTTTGACATCATTACCCCCCAAAATTGGGGGGCAGGGGGGCAAAACCCAGTAAACTTCGTAAGTCCTAATAATATTTTTTTTGTAAATTAGTTGAGAAAGCTTTGCATTTGAAACCTAAATAGACTAAACTAGTCTATGAGCATTAGCAATAACTAATCCCTGGCTGCTCAAATCTTCCCTTAACCAAGGCAGCTTGCTTCCAGCTTTTAACTAGCGGGGGGTCTGGGGGATACATGAACCTCCCAGGGTAGTTTTCTGGGTTTCAATACCCCTAAAAGTGGTATGAGTCTAACAATGAACTACTGTTACCGAATCTATCCATCCGCCATTCAAGAGCAACAATTGCTCGAATGGTTGGAGGTTTCTCGCCTGCTTTACAACCAAGGATTGGGAGAAATCAAAGACTGGATAAATTCGCGCAAATGTCGTGTTAATTGTTGCTCTTTGCAGTCGGAATACATCATTCCAGCTGATATTCCTTTTCCTAATTATTATGATCAGCAAAACGCCCTCCCTAAAGCTAAGGAAGTATTTCCCCGCCTGAAACAAGCCCCTTCGCAAGTACTTCAAACTACTCTTCGTCGGTTGCATAATGCTTGGGACTTTTTTAAAACAAGAGGCTTTGGCTTTCCTCGTTTCAAGAAGTATGGGCAACTCAAGTCCCTACTTTTTCCTCAGTTCAAATCCAACCCAATTACGGGTTGGCAAATCAAACTTCCCAAGCTGGGGAAAGTGCCGATCAACCTGCATCGACCTATCCCTGATGGGTTTGTGGTTAAACAGGTAAGGGTGTTGAGAAAGGCTGATAGATGGGAAGCAGTTATTGCTATTTCTTCTGATATCTCGATACCGGAAGTTAAGCCTCATGGTAAGGCCATCGGCATTGATCTCGGGCTTAGCTGCTTTCTGGCAACATCTGAGTCTGAGTTGATCTGTAGACCCCGATTTCTGGTTAGTTTGCACCGCCAGCTGAAATTGCTGCAACGCAAGTACGCCAGAACTAACAAGGGTTCTAAAAATCGAGAACGAGTGAGACTAAAGCTGGCCAGGTTCCACAACCACATTGCTAACACCCGCAAAGACTACCACTACAAGCTGGCGAATCATCTTTGTTCCACTGAAGGAGTGGGGATGGTTTTCGTTGAAGATTTGAATGTTTTGGCAATGAGTAGAGGGATGCTTAGGAAGCATACCCTCGACGCCGCCTTTGGTCAGTTTCTCAACATCTTGGAGTGGGTAGCATCTAAGCACCAGGTCTACTGTGGGCGTGTCGATCCTAATGGCACCTCCCAAACCTGTCCCAAGTGTGGAACTCATACCGGCAAAAAGGGGCTTTCGGAGCGGGTACATCAATGTAATGGTTGTGGATATAGAACGGATAGAGACCATGCAGCTGCCCAAGTAATCAGGTGGCGTGGTTTAGAACAAGTCAGTACGCAGGGACTCTGCGGAATAGAAAACGCCTATGCAGTCGGTCTGCCGGGGGTTGGGGAGACCCGATCTAGGTCAGAGGCAAAATCTCGTAAGAGAAAAACTAGGAATGCCCAATCGTGAGGTTGGGAAGCCTACACCATAATCGTTGATTTGGTGTAGGAGGATGTCACTAAAAAACTATTTCATTATTGATTATGGATCCATCTATATCTGAATCAGAGGCCAGTCAAGTGATAGAGATCAAGTGGGGAGACCGATGGCAAGTCTATCGGCGCTTGCAAGAGCTAGAGATTCCCTGTCACTGTAAGACTGACCAGCCCTTGAGAGCTGAAATCGATAATGTCACGGCTTTGATTCAAATTTGGAGTATCCTCAGACAGCTAACCCTTCCGCGCCAGGAGTTAATATCCTGGCTCGATGATTGCTGGCAGCTTCCTAGCAAAAGGCGCAAGGAGAGACTGTAACTAGTAGGTAAGCATTCAGCCCTCAGCGGTCAGCCGTCAGCTTTCCATAACTCAGATTAAACTACTGATCCTGTCAGGTCTACTCAACCTGCCAACATTCAACCTGCCAACATTCAACCTGCCAACATTCAACCTTCAACAAAATAACTTTCACTATCAATTCATGACAAAACCAGCAATTCTACATTTAGAAGGGATTACTAAACACTTTGATCAAACCACTGAGCCAGCAGTGGGGAATGTGTCGTTTACCCTCCATGAAGGGGATTTACTGGGATTAGTGGGGCCATCTGGCTGTGGCAAAACGACTTTACTGCGGATTGTAGCTGGGTTTGAGCGACCCCAAGCGGGACTAGTGGTATTGGCAGGACGGAAAGTGACTGGGCCAGGGTATTGGTTACCACCAGAACAGCGCAATACTGGTATGGTATTTCAAGACTATGCTCTATTTCCTCACCTGACCGTAGCAGAGAATGTGGCGTTTGGGCTTAAGCAGAATCGGAAACAGAAGAGTGGTGTCTGTGTCAAGGGTAATACGGAAGATGCGATCGCATTAGTCGGATTAGCTGGCATGGGCAAACGTTATCCCCACGAACTCTCTGGTGGTCAGCAGCAGCGAGTAGCCCTAGCCCGTGCCTTAGCCCCGCAACCTAAATTAATTCTATTGGATGAACCCCTCAGCAATCTGGATGTCCAAGTGCGTCTGCGGTTGCGTCAGGAAGTGCGAGCTATTCTCAAAGAAACCGGCACCTCTGCTATTTTTGTCACCCATGACCAAGAAGAAGCCTTGTCGATATCCGACCAAGTGGGAGTAATGCGTTCTGGTCGATTAGAGCAATTGGGGACACCAGAAGAAATCTATACCAATCCCAGCTCTCGCTTTGTAGCAGAATTCGTCACCCAAGCCAACTTTTTACCAGCCCAACGCAGAGGAGACCTATGGGAAACAGAAGTAGGCTCCTTTGCCATCAGAGTCAATGATGCCATACTTAATACAAAACTGGATCAGCTGGAGCAAGGGGAGCTGATGCTTAGGGAAGAAAATGTACTTCTCAAGGCTGATGATGACTCCACCGTAGTGATTCAAGACCGACACTTCCTAGGTCGTGAATACCGCTACTGTTTACAAACCGCTTCCGGCACAAAACTCCACGCTCGCACCAACCTTAGCACTCAGTTACCCGTAGGGAAGCGGGTGCGACTGTCTGTAGCTGACCCATCAGTACCGATATTTTAGAATTTAGAATTTAGAATTTAGAATTGAAGAGAATTTAGAATTTAGAATTTAGAATTTAGAATTGGGAATTGAAGAGAATTTAGAATTGGGAATTTAGAATTGAAGAGAATTTAGAATTTAGAATTGGGAATTTAGAATTCACCATTCTGGCTTCTGGCTTCTGGCTTCTGGCTTCTGGCTTCTGGCTTCTAGCTTCACCATTCTGGATTCTGCATTCTAAATTCACCATTCACTATTCTGCCTTCACCATTCTTAATTCTTCATTCTACATTCTACATTCTTAATTCTTAATTCTTAATTCTACATTCTTCATTCTACATTCTTAATTCTTCATTCTTCATTCTTCTCCGCTGACTGATTGCCATCAGAGGATTGCACTTGCTTGAGATGAATCTTATTCACCTGAACAATATAATGTTCTATGGCCTTTTGTGATTGTTGTTGACGTCGCGCGCCATCGGGTGAATCAGAAAAGCGATAAGCTGGAGTAACTCCCAAGACAAATTTTTCCTGTTCCGCCTCTAACAATTCTACAGTAGTGTTGGCAGCAATCCAATTTTCTTGAAACGGAAAGGAAGTAGACACACTAGCAACAATAGAAGCAACAGCTGGAAATATTACTGGGAGCCACTTTAGTAATGCAGAACCAGTTTCTAATTTGTCTAGCAAGACTAAAATTGGTGTTATTCCCGATAAAATAATGGTTAACATTTGGGCAACATAGTAAGCATTTCGGGAGGTTCTGCGGGTCTTTTTATAATCGTCAATTAACTCCTGGCTATAGGTTAATGCTTTTTCTATCGCTAGAGTTATCGGGTTATTCTCTATGGAATTATTACCGCACCAGAGCCCACTACATAGTTTAGACTTTTTGGTCAGTTGCGACTGATGATTAGCTTCTTTATAGTCTTGCCACAATTGTTGATTAAATAGAAACAGAAATAGAAAAACCGCAACACAAGCAGCGCTAACGATTAGCAATATTTGACGGTGTGAGATAAAAATAGAGGCCATTCCAACCCCAACCCCACCAGCCAGGAATAAATAAGAACCGATATTGATTAAAACTGAAGGTCTTGAAATTGATGAAGACGAGATTTGCTCTATTGTCTTAGGAATTTTAGTTTCTGGAATTGCTTCAAAATTAGTCATTTTTATCTGAATATCAAAACAGTTAATGGTAATGAACATAATTGACTAGACACAATTATAGCAAGTAGACATCTCCAGAAACTCGGTTTTGACCCAGGCAGTGCAAGGGTTTGAGGTTAATTTTTGGAGATGTCTAGTGGGCATTGCTGATTGGTAGAATACTCAGAAATCCCACCGTTAACCCTCCGTTATGATTTATTTTTGAAATTTTGTCCCCAAACTCCTCAAACTCCCCCCACTCCCCACACTTCCCACTCTCCCCATTAACTAAGCAATTGACTCAATTGCGGTGGTTGTTACTGTAGGTGACTCTAGTACCAGCCCACTGAAGCTTAGTCCTTAAGGTCTGGTAATAGGAATACTGTTCCCGTAGGATAATGAACTTGGCCTGACAATCTGCTCTACGCACGTCCACCCGTTGTCCAGGCCAAATAGAGGTTGCGAGCACACCATCCATCCAGAGTTTAGTGTTTAGTTCATAATCCCCCAAGGGCCAGATACTGACAACAGAGCCAGAGGGGAGCACGAAAGGACGACTGGAAAGGCTCATCGGACAAATCGGTGCTACTGCGATCGCTTCAATCGAGTCGTGCAAAATTGGACCATTAGCGGAAACAGTATAGCCAGTGGAACCAGTGGGAGTCCCAACAATTAGTCCATCCCCTTGGTATTGATCCACTACTTCTCCATCAATTTCCATTTCCAGAATTGAGGTAATCATCCGATCGGCAGAGGCAGGTTTAATACACATTTCATTGAGTGCGAAAAAGCGTCCGCTAACTGGTGTCAGGTCAGTGCGGTTTCCCTCAAACACAGCCCCCTCTAACATCATCCGCCGCTGAACTGCATAGCGGTCTTCTAATAGTCGGTTCCATACTTGCTCAGTGTCTTTAAATTCTTCGATAGGTTCGGTCAGAAATCCCAGATGACCTCCAACATTTACTGCCAAAATTGGTATTCCTTCCGGAGCCAGATGTCTTGCGGCTGCCAATACTGTCCCATCCCCCCCGAGAACCACTGCCAAATCAATGGCTTCGGTGGCAGAAGCTAAAAAGACTGGGTAGGGATTATCTTTCGCGCCACTTGGTCCGATCAGAACCTTGCACTGGCGTGTTTCCAACTCCCGAGCGCATTTTTCTGCGCAACGTTTTCCTTGGGAGTCTCCAGCTTTGTGAATAATAATGACTTGCTTTAGCTGCACGTTACTGTTCTGGCTTACCCCTAGTGTTCACTGTTATTCTAGAGCGTTGGGTTAAGCGTTACCTGATCTTTGCGGGGAAATTGGGGAAATAATTAAATTGTCAAATAAATTTAATTCTCAAAAAGGCGTTTTCTTGATCAAGAAGACTACCAACTTGGGCTAACTATAACTAGACACTGGGTCAAACAGACTTAGTCAATAGGAGATTAACCCATGACAAACGAAGAATTTGATACCTTAGTCAAGAAACTCGAAGATTATGCCCAACAATATCCCGGTAATTATCAGAGTGGGAGAGTTTGAGAGGGAAAAGAATACCCCGTCCTCTTAGGTCTTGAAGTTACCGTAAGGATAGGGTCGCCTTAATCAATAAGTTTTAGA
>NZ_JAAHGN010000393.1:0-6422 GCF_010672485.1 Moorena sp. SIO2C4
TCTATAAGCAGAGCCAGCACACTCACCCATACGATGCATGATACTTTACCCATGACCACCTAAAAATAACGCTTTATCCGAGCATACCCTTGAAGTTATCGATCTGTGGCACCAACTTCTTTGAAGATAGGATTTTTTTGGCAAATTTCCAAAACTGGAGACTCTAAGCAAAAGGCTGTGGGCAGGTCAGCCGTCAGCCTTTTGCCAAAGGCTCACCCTTGGCCAAAGGCTACGCTGCGCGAATGCGAACAGCCGTCAGTGGTCAGCTTATTTTATCCAAAAGCACCTCAACTAGAGTCCAGTTACTTTGCCAGCTGTATAGGATTCTAGATAATTTTATATTATATTTATAATAATGTATGTAGTGAAAATTAATCTTAATCTTGTGTCGGTGTCATTAACTTTTGCAAAGCTTCCAAGCCTTTTTTAACGCGGCGGGATACCGTTACTACACTGATGTCTAAGCGCTGTGCTACCTCTTTTTGGGTCAAGTCATGTAAAAAAACAAATTCCAGCACTTCACGAGTGCGCTTTTCCAAATGAGCTAGGGCTTGTTGAATGCGGATTTGGTCTTCCTGTGCCAGCTGAAAACTGCGATAGCGAGGATCTGGCACTAACTCACCCAAGCTGGTGTTTCTGTCCTCTGAATCTCCCACTGGTGTATCTAAGCTCAGAGGTTCCCGATTTTGATGAGCTAGGGTAATTTCTTGCCATTCTTCTAGGGAAATGTTTAATGCTGCTGCTATTTCTTCTTCTGTCGGTTGCCGGTTTAACGTTGCTCGTAAATTTTGAGTAATTTCCACAGATTTTTGCCGTAGGGCTAGCCAGCGTCGAGGAATGCGAATTGAATAACCCCGATCTCGTAAATAGTGCTGAATTTCACCACGAATGTAGGGGATAGCGAAGGAACTAAATGCTATGCCCTTGGTGGAATCAAATCGTTCTATGGCAACAATTAAGCCAATACAGCCAACCTGAAGTAAGTCTTCGTAGCTTTCATTACACTGCTTGACCCAATGATGAGCTTCTCTCCTCACTAGTCCTAAATTGAGAGCAACTAGCTGATTGCGAAGTTCAGGGTCAGGATATTGCTGGTACTTTTGTAATAATGTTAAGCTTTGATACTTAAGTTTATGGTTAAGGTTAGTCGCCATAACAAAGTTGAAGGTGGTAGATTACAAGTAGATCACAATTAGATCACAATCGGCTATGAGACCGCTAACTCGTGCCAATTATCCTGGATGGCTGCAACAAATTTTTACTCCCTTTTGCTAATGGGTCAGGTTGAATTGGTAATGGTTGTCGGATTCCCGATTGACGATTTCCCGGATCCAATCCCCGGAAGATCTTATGTTGCATTCCTTTTCGATCAAGGGGTTCAGTTTTATTGGCGTGGGTTTATGCTAAAGTTTTGTTTGATAACATAGGTGATTTAGTTAATTTAGTTTATTAATCTCCAAAAGCACCGCCCTGGTCATAGTGTTATTGCTTTAATTGTAGATTTACCATTAAGTTTATTAAAACAGTAATTTCACCCGAATCCCGAATTAGAAACGATGAAAGTTTATTAATAATACATACAGGATAACGAAAACGCCACATTCCGATCAAAAAAGGGGCATACGCCCCTTAGCAATTAACGTTTTTGCCAATTTCCCATGCTGGGAGTCAGTGGCTTCCAAGACTCAAACCAAGGTCAGCTATGCTTGTTTTGGTTGAATGCGACCGTAAAATATTCCCTGAACTTTCACTTCTTCTGGCTCATCAGCACCTAAGTCAGTATCTGAGGGTTGTTCACTTATGAATGTACCAGCAATTTCGCCACTCTCGCTATCTACTTGAGCTATGCGCAGCTCAATGGTGCCTTCTCCCACATCTGCGCTCTTAACATTGGCAAACTCTTGGCTATCCGCTTGAGATGGCAGAGCAACCGAATTATCATAACCACTAGCCAGACCTCGACCTTTGGGATCTAGGAAAACAGCACCCCGATAAGAGGGGACGTAGAAATCACCAACAAAGTCGGTGGAAGCATTGATGCTCTCCAAACCAGGCTCAGTTGTGGCAACCAATTTTTTAATGGTAAACAGGAATGGGACTTGCTCACCTCCAGGCAACTGAATAGTGATGGGTTGGAAATCTATACCATCCTTTTCCAAAAACTTCAGACTACCATCTTCTTGAAAAACTAAGTCTCCTCGCACTTGAACCAGGCTAGAGGTATAACGGGTCAATAATTTGCCGGGAAGATATTCTGCCTCTTTGCGCTTAGTTCCTTCTTCCTTGACAAAGAAGTTGGTTGGCTGTACGCATATATCGACAATCTCATAGGACTGGTCAGGGTCTACAGGAATAGCACCCCGAGTCATTTCTGACAGCTGTGGACAGTTATTGGCTAAACCAGTGTTTTTAATCTGGTCATAGGTAAGTCCTTCGATACTTTCCAAGCTGGCTACATCTGGAGAACAGGAAGCTGTAAAGACCCCCAGACATAACGCGAGGAAGGCACAAATCAAAGCACGATACTTCATAGTCAATCTCAATCGTCAATAATCAGATCTAAAAATGTATGTTAGGTTGGTTCTGGAATTGGGTTGCTGGTGCCATAGGAGTTAAACAGCTGCTGCCCTCTAGGCATTGACCAGTATGATCCACAATTCACACCACACCCATGTTATAAGTCGGGCTACACACAAACTATCGGGAAGCTTGTTATTTGGTTGAACTACTGCCATTTGGGCATAGGGCATGCAAAAATGGCACCGATTCCGTGAGCCTCAGCTGTTCTTTAGAGCATTGTACACGGGAAGAGCCGCCTTTACTGCGACAGTTATTTGATGGAATGGATCGGGATAAAGATTTGGATTCAGAGCAATTACAGGCTAAATTACTAGAGATTAGCGCTGATCTTCGTTCTTTGGCAAAGAATTACCAAGATGATAACTTAGCGCTGTTGGCTATACTCAGGGGTTTAGAGGAAGTCCATGGCGAGATTCGAGACGGGTTATTTCAAGCCTCATTGCCGGATACTCGCCAGAAACTATATGATTTTCTAAAGGATATTGAAGAAAAGGGTGGTTGGCCCTATATTGAACGCATGAATCTAATCTCTGTACTTAATAAGCTGCCTGAGTCAGCCCGATCTAAGCAGGGTATCACTGACGACCACTAGGAAACTGTTGCCCAAGTCCTGGGATGATTGATAGAGATTTAGAACAGACCGAAGAGTCCGGAAGAGCGTGAAAACCAGACTATATCCCGCTTAAATTTAGGAAAAACCTTGCTTGCTGAGCAAGTCATCGGTGCTAGGCAATAGCCCAACGTCAATGGTGGGAGCCAATACACCCACTGGACAAAATCCCGACAGAGTGACTTAAGTTAAGTAACTACTATCAGTACTACTAGATGACGACAAAATAGCGAGACAAGCCAGATCAAGCTTTGGCGGGTCAGCAAGACACTAACTCTTTCCAATGCTAGGATTTTGCCGTCAGAGTATTAAAATTTAAGTAAGTATATACTACTATTATGGCGATTGCCGGAGATTCAATTAAATTTGGGACAGACGGCTGGCGAGGTATCATTGCCGCCGATTTTACCTTCGAGCGCTTGGCAATAGTTGCCCCTGTTGCTGCTCAAGTTCTGGCAGATGCTTATGGGGAAACCACGGGTAGCCAAACGATTATAGTGGGTCATGACCGACGCTTCATGGCAGAAGACTTTGCCAAAAAAACTGCAGAGGTGGTTCAATCTGCTGGTTTTGATGTCTTACTCTCTAACAGTTATGCTCCTACACCAGCCTTCAGTTGGGCAGCCAAGTCCCAAAATGCTTTGGGAGCTTTGGTAATTACTGCTAGTCATAATCCTGGCAATTACCTAGGCTTAAAAGTCAAAGGAGCGTTTGGTGGATCAGTTCCTCTAGAAATAACTAAACAGATTGAAGCCAAACTTTCTCAAGCACCAGCTACACCTAAGAAAGAGGGTAGTATCAAGACCTTTGACCCATGGTCAAGTTACTGTGATGCCTTAAGACAAAAGGTTGATATTGCCCTGATTCAACAGCTGATTAGTCAGGGTAAACTGACTGTCTTTGCCCATGTGATGAATGGTGCAGCAGCAGGAGGCTTGAACAAGATTCTTGGGGTACCTATTATCGAAATTAAGGCCGAACGGGATCCCTTATTTGGTGGCAAATCCCCAGAACCTTTACCCGGTTATCTGTCTGAGCTATTTGAAGCGCTCCAGAGTCACCACCGCGAACCGGGTGTTGAATTAGCGGTTGGGTTGGCATTTGATGGGGATAGCGATCGCATTGCAGCGGCTGATGCTCAGGGCAATTTCCTTAGCCCCCAAATCCTGATTCCCATCCTGATTGAACATCTAGCATCACGACGTAACTTTAGTGGTGAAGTGGTCAAAACCCTTAGTGGTTCTGACCTAATTCCTAGAGTGGCAGCACTGTATAATTTGCCAGTTTATGAGACTGCTATCGGTTACAAGTATATTGCTGACCGGATGTTATCCACTCCTGCTTTGCTAGGGGGTGAGGAATCCGGAGGCATTGGCTATGGCAACCATATTCCTGAGCGAGATGCTTTATTATCAGCACTGTACATATTAGAAGCGATCGCTAAATCTGGAAAAGACTTAAGTGAACTCTACAAGAGTCTCCAAGAGCAAACTGGCTATGCTTCTGCCTATGACCGGATCGATTTACATCTATCGGGGATGGAAGTGCGATCGCGTATACAAGAACAATTACAAACTCAGCCTCTCCAAGAAATTAATGGTCAGGCAGTGGTGGATTGCCAAACCACCGATGGGTACAAATTCCGTTTAGCTAACGACAGCTGGTTGCTGATTCGTTTTAGTGGCACTGAACCCTTATTGCGACTCTACTGTGAAGCAGCTACCCTTGAACAGGTAACTCAAACCTTGAACTGGGCTAAAGATTGGGCCAGTCAGTTTTAGAGTTGAAATGTTGGATTAGTGTTGGATTTTGGGTTAGCTGGTTTTGGGTGCGATATTGAAAATCTGGGCAATGGTTAAGTAAGATCACAATCGGGCATTAAACGCTGCTTGAACTGTATCGAATTGACTCTGATTGCCAGTTAACCTTTGATCAAACAATCTGACCTTGTTGCTTTGAGTAATCCAAAATCCCAACATCAAACCCCAAATTTGCTGCCAAAATTGCTGGTTGTAGCTACAGGCAATCCTGGTAAGCTGCGGGAGATGCAGACATACCTAGATTCTTTGGACTGGGAATTGCAGTTAAAGCCACCAGAGCTAGAGATTGAAGAAACTGGGGATACATTTGCTGCCAATGCTTGTCTGAAGGCATCAGTAGTAGCCCAGACAACTGGAAAATGGGCAATTGCTGATGATTCTGGTTTGCAAGTTGATGCCCTAGATGGTGCTCCAGGGATTTATTCTGGACGCTATTGCAAAACCGACCAAGAGCGAATTGAGCGGCTACTGGGGGAGCTAGGTTTGGAAGTGAATCGGCAAGCCCAGTTTGTTTGTGTAGTGGCGATTGCTCGTCCAGATGGTGCGATCGCTTTTCAAGCTGAAGGGATTTGTCGGGGGGAAATTTTGCCAGCTCCTCGGGGAACTGGTGGCTTTGGCTACGACCCAATTTTTTTTGTTCCAGAGCAGGGGTTGACCTTTGCTGAGATGGAGCCTGAGATCAAGCGATCCTGCTCTCATCGTGGCAAGGCTTTTGAATTACTACTGCCTCAGTTGAAACATTTAGGTTAACTAGCGTGGGATACTCTTAAACCGTCAATTCCCTATAAAAATCAACTGAGGCACGCTAACTCGGTAAACTGTGCCTCGCAATTAAACCCCTAAAAATAGGGATAAATCAGTATTTAACAGCATGAAATGGACATGGATATTTTTATAGCGCTAGTGTATAATCAAGGTATAGGACTTAGCTGTTGATAATGCCAAAGAAAGTAGGAGCAACAAAAAAGATATCAACTCAAGTTGTCCCAGTAGTGGGGATGACTGGATCGGTTGAAATTGAGTTGCTGTCTACTATGAAAAAGCTGGGGGTAGTTAGGTCTGAGTCTTACAACAAGCTAGGTAGCATTAGCTATTGGGGACTTGACTGGAAGAAAGCTTACCCAGAAGTTAGAAGTTTTAGACCTCCCGAATCATTGGGACTACCCTCTAAATTGATGGAATGGACGGTTAGCGATGTAGCCAAGGCCATTACAGCGAGCCAGGCGGCCTGTATAGAGGTAGTAATAAAGAAGGTCTATCGTAAATTTCCTGGAGATAAGAATAAAAAAACCAGAAAAGAGCTTTGTCAACAACTAAAAACCTTGACTTTCCTAGAAAGTTCATTGCTGCACAGACTCATAAGAAAAGAGTTCCAAAAAGGACATTCTTGGGTTAGGAACCAGATAGTTTAA
>NZ_JAAHGN010000394.1:0-6384 GCF_010672485.1 Moorena sp. SIO2C4
TATTCACCCTTGATTCAACCACTGCCCTAGCCTCTGGCGGGAGCGGACCAATGACCGCAGGACAGCCAGGCTTTAGGATTCCAGCCTTCTCCTTAGCAATATCAGCCAAGGTTGGACCAAGACGCTGCCAATGTTCCCAACTCAGGGATGTGATAATACTAACCAAAACGCGATCGCATACATTCGTTGCATCCAGCCGTCCTCCCAATCCCACTTCTATTACAGCCACATCCACCTGCTGCTGAGCAAAATACAACCAAGCAGCAGCAGTAGTCACTTCAAATAGGGTAGGTGGATCGGAACAGTTTTTTGGAATTGCTGCCTTAACTTGCTCCAAAATTGTGCCTAGGGTATGGCTAGAGATGGGTTCTTGGTTAAGGCAAATCCGTTCTGTCCAATCAACCAAGTGAGGAGAAGTATAACGTCCGACTCGGTAGCCAGCTTGGGTGAGTATAGAAGACAGGTAGGCACAAACTGAGCCTTTACCATTAGTTCCAGCCACGTGAATGATTGGAAACTTCTGGTGGGGGTTACCTAAGCGCGATAGAAGTTCCTGTATGCGTTCTAAGCCAAGCTGAACGCCAAAGTATTGAAAGGATTGGAGAAGCTCGTCAATATCCATGGGATGATTTTTTTGATGAACCGCAAAGACGCGAAGGACACCAAGGTCAGGAGAGTGTTAGTTATGAATATGAATACAGTTAATGATAAGGCCATTGTTAAGGATTATTTCAATGCCACTGGGTTTGACCGCTGGCGGCGGATTTATGGTGATGGCGAGGTTAACCGGGTACAGCAAGATATCCGGATTGGTCATCAGCAGACTGTGGATAAAGTAATTACTTGGTTGGAGGCTGATGGGAATTTGTCAGGTTTGTCGATTTGTGATGCTGGCTGTGGTGTTGGGAGTCTTAGTATTCCTCTGGCAAAAGCTAGCGCTATAGTTTTTGCTAGTGATATTTCTCACAAAATGGTAGAAGAAGCCAAGGTAAGGGCTAAGGAGAGTTTAGGGAATACTGACAATCTCTCGTTTATGGTCAAGGATTTGGAAGGGTTAGGTGGTAGCTACCACACCGTAATTTGTCTAGATGTGTTGATTCATTATCCCCAGGATAAAGCAGCTGAAATGATAACTCACTTAGCCTCTTTGGCCGAGTCTCGTTTAATTATTAGCTTTGCCCCAAAAACGTTGCTTCTTACTGCACTTAAAAAGATTGGTGAGTTTTTTCCAGGACCAAGTAAAACAACTCGTGCCTATCAGCATCGAGAAGCAGATATTGTTAGTATTTTAGTAAATAATGGGTTTTCAATTCAGCGACAAGAAATGACTAGCACTAGCTTTTACTATTCTCGCTTATTGGAGGCTATTCGTAAGTAAAAAAAATAAGCAGTCAGCGGTCAGCGGTCAGCGGTCAGCGGTCAGCAGATGTAACAGAGATTAAATGAATGCTTACCGCTTTGATTCAAAAGCACCGATTGGGCTACGCGCATGCTGCGCGAACAGTAGCCTGGCACAGGCTTCGACCCTGGGAGGTAACCCATAAGCTGATACGCGACACGCTGATAACTGATAACTGAAAGCTGAAAGCTGAAAGCTGAAAGCGTAAGCATTCAGCCGTCAGCCGTGAGCTAAAAGCTCACGCTACTTGAGGTGCTTTTTGGCACAGGCTTTGGCCTTGGCCTTTTGGCCTTTTGGCCACGCTACGCGAACGGCCACGCGTGCGGGTTTGGCCACGCTGTGCGAACGACCCTGGGACTTCACTCAGCATTATTCCAATGCTTACTTGTTGTCTTGATCCCAAGCGCGAGTGGGGGAAACCACGGCAAAGCGCGAGTGGGGGAGACCACGGCAGTCGCTCATGGGGGGAACCCCCAAGACCGCGCTGCCTCCCCAAGACCGCGCTGCCTCCCCAAGACCGCGCTGCATCGCTTATTCAAAAGCTGAGAGTTGATAGCTCAGAGCTGATAGCTCAGAGCTGATAGCTGATAGCTGAAAGCTGAAAGCTGATAGCTGATAGCTGAATACTTACCTGAAAGCTGAAAGCTGAAAGCTGAAAGCTGATAGCTGATAGCTGAATACTTACCTGAAAGCTGAAAGCTGAAAGCTGAAAGCTGATAGCTGAATAATTACCTGAAAGCTGAAAGCTGAAAGCTGATAAACGTTTGTTAAAAATTTGCTATAATGAAACGGTTTAAAAAAATATCTGCTGGTTTAGTGCTTACCTTTGGTATTCTATTATTGATGGTACCTGTTGTAGTATCAACTCGAAGGGAAGCAACATCACAAGATAAAGTTGATGCAGTGGGAAGCTTGATAGTAGCTATCCCAGTTACCTTCTGGGGAGTATGGTTAGCATGGGGAATGTATCAACAAGAGCAAAAAGAAGTTCTCGAACACCTTCAGTCTACATTTTATCGCTTGCTCCAAGACGAAAATGGTAGAATTTCAGTATTGAAATTAGCAATGGCCGCCAAACTTCCTATACCTGTAGCTCAAGACTATCTCGATCAAAAAGCTAGAGAGTATGATGCTAGGTTTGAGGTTACTGAAGAAGGTAAAATATTTTATAATTTTACACTTGAGGGCTAACAAAATTGATGACTCGGATTTTTTTAGCGATCGCATCGATCCTAGGAGGATTATCAGTAGCAGCTGGAGCCTTTGCTAGCCACGCTTTGAAAGAAAAACTTACGGAACGAGGATTGGAAATTTTTCAGACAGGTGCCCGCTATCAAATGTACCATGCCCTAGCGCTAATGTTAGTAGCCTTGTTGTTGAGCCGCACAGAAGTAGCACAAACCTCCCTTACCGTAGCTGGCTCAGCTTTTATCGCTGGAATTGCGATTTTTTCTGGCAGTTTGTACGCCCTGAGTTTAACCGGGATCAAGTGGCTAGGAGCGATCGCACCATTAGGTGGTGCAGCGTTGATCTTGGGATGGGGTTGTTTAGCGATCGCAGCTTTCTCTTTCCAGTAATCACTAAATATTTTAGGGAACAGGGAACAGGGAACAGGGAACAGGGAACAGGGAACAGGGAACGGGAAATAACGAATTTAAATGCAAATCAGCTTAACTATTTTCTTGACTTTCAACCTTGGCCAAAAGGCCACGCGATCGCGTTCAACCTTCAACTTTTAACATTAAAATTTAAACCTTCAACCTTCAACATCTAACCTTCAACCTTAAACCTTCAACCTTCCATATCCCGCTCAGCAGCATAAACACCTTGGACGTTATACCAGTTAAGGAAAATTCGGGCAATTTCTAAAGCTAGCTGGGATTTACCTCGGTCAATAAGCCATTGTAAAAAGGGAGCCATGGTACGTTCGTTGAGTCGTCCACCTAAAGACAGAATCCCCCAGAGTAATCGGTGTAGCCAGGTCATCTGAATCATCATCCTGACTTCCCAGGTAGGGTGCTTCCGGTAAAATAACACACCCATACGCCCCCGTTGAATTTCCCGGTCAATCATCCGGGGAATTTGGTCGAGGCTAAAGGGAGGATGCCAATGATAACCTACCGCTTCGGGACATTTAATCAGTTTTAAGCCCAGCTGTTTGAGTCGGACACCTAGTTCTAAGTCTTCCCAGCCATAGAGTTGGAAGCGAGTATCAAAGAGTCCAGCTTCTAAGAGCCATTTTCGTGCGATCGCAACATTCCCCGTCGCAAAATAGGCAGCAGAGAAATCAGTAATTTTATAAGGTTCGCTGGTAGGGTCGTCAAAATTACAGGTATTGATCACCCAACCGTAAGTGAATAAGCGATCGCATCCCAGACGCTGCTCTGCCTGTATCAAAGCATCAGCATGAGACTGGAGGAAATGCTCAGTAACTACTAAATCACTATCAATAAAGATAATTATTTCACCCTTAGCCTCCTTCACCCCTAGATTCCGGGCTGCAGCCGGTCCAGCATGGTTTTGAGCAAATGAGTGTACATGGGGAAACTGATCCCCGTGTGCTGCCAACCAATCTAAAGTGCCATCCGTTGAACCATCATCTACTAAAACAACTTCATAATCCAAGACCTGAGGTGCGACCCGTGGCGAATTTAATTCGCCAAGGTCAAGCGCACCTATGCTATCTTGCCTGATTTGTTGATTTTCTAACGCGATTAGGCACTTTTTTAGAATCGGTAAGCGATTGTAAGTGGGAATGACAATGCTTAGAAACAAGGTAACGTTTTTAATTTGATATGATTGTGAACTTAAACAGCGATCGCACCCATGGAAAAGGTTATGCAAATTGATTGGCAAACTGCCAAAACTTACGAAGACATTCTATACCACAAAACCGACGGTATTGCTAAAATTACCATCAATCGTCCCCACAAACGCAACGCCTTTCGTCCCAAAACCGTCTTTGAACTTTATGATGCTTTCTGTGATGCCCGCGAAGATCACAGTATTGGTGTTGTTTTATTAACTGGTGCTGGTCCCCACACCGATGGCAAATACGCCTTTTGTGCTGGTGGTGACCAAAGTGTACGAGGTCAGGCTGGATATATTGGAGAAGATGGCGTTCCTCGCTTAAACGTATTAGATTTACAACGCCTGATTCGTTCCATGCCCAAAGTAGTGATTGCCCTAGTTGCTGGATATGCTATTGGTGGTGGTCATGTCCTACATGTGATTTGTGACCTAACTATTGCTGCTGATAATGCTATCTTTGGTCAAACTGGCCCGAAAGTCGGTAGTTTTGATGGTGGGTTTGGCGCTAGCTATCTTGCCCGAATTGTTGGTCAAAAAAAGGCCCGAGAAATTTGGTTTCTCTGTCGTCAATACACCGCATCTCAAGCCCTAGAAATGGGTTTAGTTAACTGTGTCGTTCCAGTGGAGAAGTTGGAAGCAGAAGGGCTACAGTGGGCAAAGGAAATTTTGGCAAAAAGTCCTATTGCCATTCGTTGCTTGAAAGCTGCCTTTAACGCGGATTGCGACGGTCAAGCTGGTCTACAAGAGCTAGCTGGTAATGCTACGTTACTCTATTACATGACAGAAGAAGGAGCTGAAGGTAAACAAGCTTTCTTAGAAAAGCGTCCACCAGATTTTCGTCAATACCCTTGGTTACCTTAGATTATAGCAGTGTAAGCATATGCGCTACGCGCACGCTACTTGAGGTGCCGTCAGCTATCAGCAGTCAGCTTATGGGCAAATCCCCAGACTTTCAATTCTGATTAATCTCGAACTATTAGGTGCGACCCGTGGCGAATTTAATTCTTAATATTGTGCCTTGGCGCACGCTACGCGAACGGCGCACGCTACACGAACGAGGTTTATTTTAAGCATGATAGCTGACGGCACCTCAAGTAGCGTGGGCTTTTAGCTCACGGCTGACGGCTGATGGCTGATAGCACCTCAAGTAGGGTGCGCGTAGCGCATATGCTTATATCACTGTTCCCTGTTCCCCCTTCCCTGTTCCCTACCTTTACATGGTTAATTTTAAACTTAGTGCCAGATCTGATTATCAATAAAAAACGCACCTTATTTTGAATCAAAGTGCGAGTAAAGCTATTTTAATAGCAGATATCAGGTGCCGATTTTTATGAAATTATTTGGCTTTTTCAGCTGACACCTGTAAGCAGGTAACTACTAGAACTAGAAGATTTGGTTTAAACTGGTTTTTGTGAAATTTTTTTATTTGAATTATTGATTGTATTAAGGGTAAAGTCACTAGTAAGTTACTGCTGATATTGCTGATAATACGAACAATTTACTTCAACAATTTACACCAGCATGATATCTGTTGACGAACTTTTAGAGGTGATGGTCTCACCTTGAACGGTCGTGTCTGTCCCAGAGGATGTTTCAGAGCACGTTACCGATAGCTCCTCTGTGAGCATCAGTTGTTCATCTTGCCACATCTGTTCTAGTGTCTCCCAAGAAGAAGAAGAAGAAGAAAATGTAGGCACAGCAAAAGCACAAGCTTTCCAGCTAGCTCTGACAGGCACCCCCAGTTGTTGACACATACCCCCTCGTCGTCCTTCTGACTGATAATACTGGCAAAATCTGCAACTAGATATAGGTAAATTCAATGTTTTCATGATAAGTCTTTGTTCAGGAAAATTTTATCTCCTCTTCACATTTCATTCTGCTACCTCTTACCTCAGCTTCTTATAGATAGCAAGCTGTTGACCAGCCTAGGTTATAGCCATATCGTTAGCCACTGAAGCTTTAATATTTTCTTAAGAAGTTTGTTACAAATAGATACATTTTATTTTACAAAAAGTAACAAAAAGAGATGGCTTCTGAAAGAATTGGCTTGCTTTATACCAAAAACCCATAGGGATCAACCAAAAAAACACACCAAAAGTGTATTTAGATACTGAATTTAGCCCGATTAACTTATGAAAAAGTATCAGTTCAGTGTTCTAAAAATCAAGGGAACA
>NZ_JAAHGN010000395.1:0-6364 GCF_010672485.1 Moorena sp. SIO2C4
TTCGACGACTGTAAGCGCACCGAGGGAGTCGGGAGTCGGGAAGATTTTAAATCGGGAACATTTTAAAACAGATTATGATATAATAACCCGATAATTCATCATATCCCTATCTCCCCATCTCCCCATCTCCCCGCGCCCCCGCCCCACACTACCCACACTACCCACACTACCCACACTTCCTACACTCCCCATCTCCCCAAGTTTTTCTCTGGGGATGATGGTTTTTTGGCTTAATGTGGGTAGGTTAAATCTATGAGTTTTTGGTAAAGGGCAATAGTCTGCCTGTAAGCTATCAGCTATCAGCGTGTCGCGTATCAGCTATCAGCGTGTCGCGTATCAGCTATTTGCCTTAGGCCACGCTACTTGAGGTGCTTTTGAATAAAATAAGCTGACGGCTGACGGCTGACGGCTGAATGCTTACGTATGCATTGAGAGGAGGTAGGTGAGTAGGGTGGGCAAAGTAAGATAACCTAGAATACTCAAAACCTCCAAAGGGTTTTTGCCCACCCTACAAGCTGATGATCAGAAATTCTGGCCACAGTTATCCACCATAAGAGGAGGCAAAGTAAGATAACCTAGAATACTCAAAACCTCCAAAGGGTTTTTGCCCACCCTACAAGCTGATGATCAGAAATTCTGGCCACAGTTATCCACCATAAGAGGAGGCAAAGTAAGATAACCTAGAATACTCAAAACCTCCAAAGGGTTTTTGCCCACCCTACAAGCTGATGATCAGAAATTCTGGCCACAGTTATCCACCATAAGAGGAGGTAGGAAAATCCTAGGTTAGGTAAACTGTTAACAAATCGTTGTATTTTTCGTAAATCTCGATAGTATAATGAAATATTTATTATTCTCTATTCGTAGGTAGAGGTAACGCTATGGGGTTGACCGTTGATGGGTAACCCTTGGCTTCGTTGAAGCATATTGAACAATTTGGCTCAGGACTTAGGGATTGCCCCCTAAATCCCCCAATAATGGGGGACTTTAAGTACATTACCCCCCAAAATTGGGGGGTTAGGGGGGCAAAAGGAACTAAACTTCGTAAGTCCTATTAATATCATCTAGGGTGCTTGAACTAGTTCGTCTTCAGGAATCTACTCAGAAAATGTGACAGGAAAATCCCTATGTCAACCAGGAAGTCAACCAGGAAGAAATTAGCGAATGCGATCGCAAAACTACTCAAACAGGTAGTAAAACTGTCTCAAGCCATCACCAAACCCTTGATGCGTTGGCTATTGCGTAGCTTATTTATTTTACACCGTCGGTCGCGGGTGGCAACAGCAGGCTTTGTGTTGCCTACCGCGATTATGGTGACCTTGGTGGTAACCTTGCTGGTAACTGCCATTGTGTTGCGCTCCTTTGACCGGGTCAAAAATGCCAGTAATTATCGCGTCAATCAAGCGGTGTTCAATGCCGCCGCTCCTGCCATTGAGCGGGCTCAAGCCAAATTGGAAGCCTTGTTTGCTGACCCCACCCTGCCCCGCTCCACCCCATCAGAGGAAGCGTTGGAAAATGCCTTCAAGAATACCAAATACAACTTTGGTGATGAAACCCGTTTGACCCTCGAAGACGAAGTCACTCAAGACACCATAGACACTGCCTGGAGGTTTCCGGTTGATACGGATAACAATGGCCTATTCGATAGCTACACCCTCTACGGAATTTATTTCAAAAGTCCACAGCCAAATCAAAATCAAAATCAAAATCCATTAAGAAACCCAGACTCCAGAACCTCTGTACAAGCGAGAACGCCACCGATGGGGGAGTCCAACGACAGCGATCGGTGTCCCCTAGCCGGTGACACTAGCGCTAGCCTAGTGGATAATTCCGGGTGGTTTAAGTCTGGGTCGAAATTAAAGAAAAGTATATTTGTTTACACCGCAACGGTGCCGATTGTGGCTGGGGATAACAACATAGATGGTCAAACCTATGAGGCTTACAAGGGTGAGGCGGGATTCTCAGCTCTAGAGTATCAGCAAGACCGAGCCAGAATTCCCCTAGCCAACAATGCCATTGTCTACGAGGATGATTTACAAATTACTCCAGGGGATGGCATCCAGATTAATGGCCGGATTTTTACCAACGGGAATTTTCTAACCGGTAATCGTCGGGGAAATAATGAGTATTTTCAAGTCAGTAGCCCAAAATCTTGTTACTACAAGGAGGAAAACAGCAAGATTATTGTCGGCGGCAATATGGCCTTTGGTCGTGTTGATCAGAAAGAACATAATAACAAAGGAGGAAAAATACATCTGTTCAATGGGAACGGAGCACCGAACACAAATGTTAACTTAGGCCAAAATGATAAATCCGTTGACGAAACACCCGATAAGATTGGGGATAACAGCCAAGCCTACACGGCACGAATTAATGATCTGGTAAAGAAACAGTTTGATAGAGGTGGGGGTACTGATCCAAGGGAAGTTGAAGAAAGGTACGAAGACTTTGACGGTGAGGAGCTTGACAGACAACGGCTCAAAGCTCTAAGGATATACTTCAAAGACCGCACCCGTCGTGTTCCCTATGCTGAAATTAAGGAGGGTGGAGACCCTGGAAATGCCAATCTCCAAGGTACTGGTAACGAGCTTCGTCCCGAGGATAAATGGATATTTCCCTATAAACCAGGTACTACAAACAGTAACAATAAGCTAAAGCTGAATATCACTGGAAATAAGCTCAGTCCCGCCGCAACGGAACCAAGCCTACAAGAGGATCAAGGTAAGGAACGAAAAATTGGCGATCGCGTTTTGATCGGTCATGGCTTACCGGCTCGATGGTGGGATAACGATGCAAAGCAATTCCAAGGTGCCAGAGCTAAACAAGACATAGATAAGAAGGTGGAGTGGGATAACTTTGAGGATGAGGACAAGAAGGTGCGCTTCCGCACTACCCAAGTTACTCCCTTGTCTGAGTTAGGGGATACTGACCGCAATGGTTTCTGGGAACGAAAAGCTGCACAGCAACCTAGTCAGCCCCTGGAAGGGATTGGGGGATTGCGGGTAGTTACCGGTGCTGGGATTTATGTGGATGATGATGAGTCTGATCTGTTGCCGAGAATCAAAGGACAACCTGATTTCCCTCGCGATAACCGCAATACTCTTAATAATCCTGATTTGGAGTCTTATTTGCCCCCTCCGGCTTGGGATATTAGGTTTGTCGATCCCGGAAGTCGGCGTATTGATGACAGAATACAGGTAAATGACATAACAGCCCAATTGAGAGGATTCCCCATAGTCGTCTGGCCAGATACCATGCCCATGCATGGTGGTGTAGATGGTGATTTAACTGGTAATAATAATGGTATGGCTCCTAATGGTGATGACATTACTGATTTTTACCAGAAAAGTGACCTATTAATGAGGGCAAGCGCCGTTTATCACTACACCCAAAACCCAGGAAAGAACCCAGAAGAAGAAAATGGTAATTTTGACCAAGAACCGATTGCCTGTGTCAGTAGCTACTATGACCCCACAGATGAAGCATCGGCTTACAATGCATTTGCATCTGGGGATCAGGATTGGGACAATGAGCGATTTGATCCTGGCAATCCTAACCAAGGAAGGTCTAACAATGGCATCGTTTACCCCTTTCCTGGTAGAAATGCTGGCGACTCAAGACTGAGACGACAATCCCAATTAGTATTTCCCAATGGGCGTCTTGTCAACGAACCCTTGAACACAGCTTTATTCAAACCAGCAGGTGAGCGCACCCTAGCTGATAATTCAGCTATTGATACCGCAAGTTGCGCCTTAGCAATTTTAGACGGCAGTGCTACTCCTATGGGTAGTCCACCGATACCTCATGGGGCAATCTACGAACAGTCCTTTTTGAATGCCAGACAAGTCCAGGATATTAATCAGGCTCCTAACCAGTCCAATAACTATAACTTATCTGAGCATACCTATGACCTAGGGATAGAAGACCGTCAGCCTCTGGAAATCAGGACTACGGTGTTGGATCTCAATCTGCTCAGAACAACAGAAATTGGGACATCACCCAAAGGTCCCAGCCCAGAATTTCTGTTACCCGATAGCGGAGTTATCTACGCCACCCGTGATGATGCTTTACCAGACCTCAGTCAGAATGATCCTAACGCTACCCCTCAAGAAAATCTCAGCTCCAGTAGCGTAGACTTTACCGTTGACCCCACCCGCCGTCCCAATGGGATTATGTTACGCAATGGGACAGTCCTAGCCCGTAAAGACGAAAGTAACTCATTTAAATTGACCGATCCGCCAGGAGCAGAGAAGGGCTTAATTTTAGCCACCAATTTGCCAGTGTATATCAAAGCTGATCCCAACGTTATCGCTGGGTCTAAGATACAATCCGGCTTTAATTTGCACCAAACCCCTGGGGGAAAGTTGGTGGAAGAGTTCAAGGATCGACTACTGCAAAATGATGAATGGGATGATGGCGAAAATGGTAATTTCTACGGTCGTGACACTCTCGAGGAAAACTTTGCTTGTCGCAAAGAGGATGATAGATTGCCGAATTGTAATTCAGGGGATTTGTGGCGACCAGCAGTAGTGATTGCTGATAGCGTTACCCTACTGTCTAATAATTTTGAGTTTGGTTACCGCTCCGATGGCGACTATGACCTGAGGGGGATACCAATGGGTAGTAACTTAGACCCGGATGATGACTTAATAGACCCTGTAAATGAGGCTAACTTTAATAATGCTGACCTGAATGGCAACGGTGTTCGAGGTGACACTCAGGTTCTAGAGTCTCAAATTGTCATAGGTTATGACGTGAATGGGGATGGTGACTTAACAGATACTTTCAATGAGCCGGATATTAACTTTAACCCTGATACTAATCAAGGGTTTGACCTAAATGGTGATGGTGATACAACTGACATTAGCGTTCCGGAGTCTGAGATACATGTTGCTGTAGGACTAAAACTAAATGGCATATTTGACAATAATTTTGTCACTAGTGCCAACTGGTGGGATGTGGACGGCACTCCTGGTATTGATACTCCAGATGCCAATGGCAACCCTCAACCTAGTACTTTACAAAATCCGAACGGTAGAACTGTAAACAGTTCCTACCTAAGCAATTTTGTAACTCCAATTCAGCGACGGGTGGAATTTCCAGAGTATGTGATGGAAATCTGTCGGAAAGTACCGGTTTCAGCTTGTAGACCTGAGGACTGGGTGGTTAGTGCACAAGGCGTTAATCCACCGCAAAGGGCTAGTGACCTTGTGGGAAATAATGTCAATCTACTTTTCTCCGGCACAACCGCAAAACCTGCCATAGAACCCAAAGATCGACGCTATCCCCGTCGCATTGCTTTCAAACGGGATACTGGCAATAAATTGGAGCTAGATAGTGATAATCTTCCGACTCCTCTGGGAATCAACGGAACGGATGGAACAGTAGATAATTCAGGGACCGTCGCAGAATACCCATACAATACTTTCAACCCTACCAACAGACCTCGATTACAACCACATGCTCTGTGGTATAGAACAACTAGAGATCCTTTGGATTTTACCAATACCGCTCTAAGCTTCGGTACCGACAGACCACTATTTTTCCCAAGGCCATTAAACCCAACAACAGAGCAACCGATGTTGGTACCAGTCCTACAAGTTCATTCCCTGACTGCTGAACCCGGACGAAGGAATAACGGACTCCCGATAAGAGAAGGGGAATGTGTGGAAATCCAAGAGGGCTGGACACAGCGAGCCAATCCCAATCAGAACCCGGACGGAGAAACCTTCAATTTAGTGATTGCTTCCGGGGATAGTCCCCCAAGCCCAACGGAAAATAATGGTGGTGTAGCTAACTTCGTCCGTTACCTAGAAAACTGGCGGCAACCGGGAGGAAGCTGCAGGGAAACAGACGGTATTCCCGCTCGGATCAGTGGCTCTCTGATCCAGTTCAAGCGTTCTGCCTATGATACAGCCCCATTCTGGCATGGTTCCCAGAATGCCCCGAATGAAATAGTTCCCAGTCGATTTGGATACCAGATAGATGATGATGATCGAGGGAATGGGTCTTTCATGCCCTATGCCGCTGCTAGTGGCCGACTTCCCTATTACATGGCACCCAAACGTCGATATGGTTTCGATGTGGCTCTGTTGACTCAGTTACCAGACCTTTTCTCTGGCCTGTTTACCACTCCCTCAGCGGGAGACCCTGATGAGTTTTTCCGGGAAGTTTCCCGAGATGACAGCTGGGTGGAAACTTTACTGTGTGCTAAAGACGATAAAGGAAATCTAGCGGTTAACGGGCGCTATTGCCGGAAATAAAAGGAAAAACATCACCGTCACACAGATCAAACCAAGGCTTTTGTTTTTGTTTTGTTTACAATGGTGTCAACAGCAGCCTCAGATTATGGCATTGATCGCAA
>NZ_JAAHGN010000396.1:0-6355 GCF_010672485.1 Moorena sp. SIO2C4
TGTATATTATACACTCTACTAGCTCCGAATCTGAATTTTTCGAGGTGGTTGAGCAACATAAACAGGATCTTGATTGTTTGGTATTGCAGGATACCGACACACTTCCCAAGGTGATCCACTACTTGTACCTGCAAGGAACCACCTTACCTGCAGTATTTTTGCGGTCGGACTCCCCAGAAATCCCCCCTAGGGTTGACAGCAATCAACAGCTGGCTTCTAACCAGACGACGGATAAATTCACCGCTAGGTCTAGCGCTCATCTGTTCCATCCGGCAGAAGTCGAACTTAGTATTCACCAATTACCTGAGATTGGCGATTTCATCCAACAGGCGATGACAGAGTTTTTGTCCCTAGCTCCCGCCTGTAACTTACCCAGGTCATCTGGCCCAGTTTATCCTAACCTCGCAGTAGCTAATTACAGTTTCTTGAGTAAGCAGCAGCATCGGTTAGCTGAAAAGCTCAGGGAAAGACTTGGATACCTTGGTGTGTACTACAAGAGAAATCCTCGGCTTTTTTTTCGTAATCTATCTCTCAACGACAGGGATGAGCTGTTAGAACACTTAAGATCACAGTATCGTCAAATTGTTCTACAGTACTTTGCACCGGGAGATACCCTAAACCAAGACATCGATCATTTTGTAGAACAAGTGTTTTTTGCGGATATTTCTATATCTAAGATTGTGGAAATTCATATGGAACTGATGGATGAATTTTCCAAACAGTTGCAGCTGGAAGGGCGTAGAGAGGATATACTGCTGGATTATCGCCTGACGTTAATCGACGTGATTGCTCACTTAGGTGAAATGTATCGCCGCTCCATCCCCAGAGAACTGTAAGATCAGCATAATCGGATCAACATTGAGTAGTAAGCTTGATGGGAGGCTCTCCTAAAAAACCGTTTCCTTGAGTTCCTTGATCCCTTGTATTGACCTTTAACCCATCTTCTCCTAAACTTAAGAGCCTATGAGTTCCTATAAAAAAACTTATGTTCTCAAGCTTTATGTAGCTGGGAACACCCCCAACTCCGTCAGGGCTTTGAGAACACTGAAAACTATTCTCGAACAGGAATTCCAAGGGGTTT
Organism: Moorena sp. SIO2C4; assembly: GCF_010672485.1. Taxonomy (NCBI): domain Bacteria; kingdom Bacillati; phylum Cyanobacteriota; class Cyanophyceae; order Coleofasciculales; family Coleofasciculaceae; genus Moorena; species Moorena sp. SIO2C4. The sequence continues at coordinate 1,082 of NZ_JAAHGN010000396.1, forward strand.
ACGCTCTCAAAGTAATTGATGTTCTCAAGAGCCCCCAACTAGCTGAGGAAGATAAAATTTTGGCAACACCAACCTTGGCAAAAGTTTTACCGCCTCCTGTGCGAAAAATCATTGGGGATCTCTCGGATCGAGAAAAAGTCTTGATCGGCTTAGATTTGCTCTATGAAGAACTCCGTGAAGGAGATTTGGATTTCTAAATATCTTATACCATTTTAGATTAATAGTCAAGATTTAGCAAGTCAGCAACACCATTAAACTTTTTTTTGATTAAGAACATTTACTTAAGACCAATATGAATCAATTTAATCAAAATGAACTATATCAAAACTCAGTAACAACGGTCGGTGTCCAGAAAATACGGACAATGATCGAAGGCTTCGATGAAATCTCTCATGGGGGTTTACCATCTGGTAGAACCACCCTGGTCAGTGGAACGTCTGGCACTGGAAAAACTCTATTAGCCGTTCAATTTCTCTACAACGGCATTAGCAATTTTGATGAAGCTGGTGTGTTTGTTACATTTGAAGAATCACCCACAGATATCAGCAAAAATGCATCAAGCTTTGGTTGGGAGCTAAATAAACTAGTTAATGAAGGCAAGCTATTTATTCTGGATGCTTCCCCGGATCCAGAAGGACAGGACATTGTCGGCAACTTCGACCTGTCTGCCCTGATCGAGCGTATTCAGTACGCCATTCACAAATACAAAGCCAAGCGAGTTTCCATTGACTCAATCACTGCCATATTTCAGCAGTACGATGCTGCTTCTGTGGTACGTCGAGAAATTTTTCGCCTAGTGGCACGCCTGAAAAGCATTGGCGTAACCACCATTATGACTACAGAGCGAGTTGAAGAGTATGGACCAGTAGCTAGATTCGGGGTGGAAGAGTTTGTCTCGGATAATGTGGTCATTGTCCGTAATGTTCTGGAAGGGGAACGCCGACGCCGCACTATAGAAATTCTCAAGCTGCGGGGTACCACCCATATGAAAGGAGAATACCCCTTTACGATTACGGATCAAGGGATCAATATCTTCCCCTTAGGAGCAATGCGACTGACTCAACGGTCTTCCATGGCCAGAGTGTCTTCCGGAATCAACACTCTTGATGTTATGTGTGGTGGTGGTTTCTTTAAGGATTCCATTATCCTGGCAACGGGTGCCACAGGTACTGGCAAAACCTTGTTAGTGAGCAAGTTTATCCAAAATGCTTGCATACAAGGTGATCGCGCGATTTTGTTTGCTTACGAAGAATCTCGGGCTCAGCTATCTCGTAATGCATCGTCTTGGGGCATTAATTTTGAGGAAATGGAACAAAAGGGTTTATTAAAAATTCTTTGTTCTTATCCAGAATCAGCGGGGTTAGAAGACCACTTACAACGGATAAAAACAGAAATTGCTGAATTTAAACCCTCTCGCATTGCCATCGACTCTCTTTCTGCTTTAGCACGGGGAGTGAGCAACAATGCCTTTCGGCAGTTTGTGATTGGTGTGACGGGCTATGCGAAGCAAGAAGAAATAACTGGATTTTTTACCAATACCACAGATAAATTTATGGGAGCTCACTCCATTACCGATTCCCATATTTCTACAATTACTGACACAATTATAATGCTACAGTATGTGGAAATTCGTGGTGAAATGTCCCGTGCTATCAATGTATTTAAGATGCGTGGCTCTTGGCATGATACAGGTATCCGAGAGTACACTATCAGTAAGGATGGACCAGAAATTAAGGATTCCTTCCGCAATTACGAACGAATTATCAGTGGTTCTCCCACTCGGATTCCCGTCGATGAAAAGAGCGAACTCTCTCGGATTGTTAAAGGCGTTCGTGATAAGTCGGGGGAATAATATCTAGTCTTATTAAGTAAGCATTCAGCTATCAGCATTCAGCTATCAGCTTTTGAATAAAACCAGTAAGCTGTCGCGTATTTAAACTCCCTTTGATTAAATCAGAAAAAAAAACTGAAACTCTTTTACATTCTGCCTTCTGCCTTCTGCCTTCTGCCTTCTGCCTTGGTGTTGTAGAATTTAAATGCACAACAGCTTAACCATTGGTTTAATCTCTGTTACGTCAGCTCACGGCACCTCAAGTAGCGTGAGCTTTTAGCTCACGGCTGACGGCTGAATGCTTACCTTATTAATCACTTCGTATTCAGGAAAATCGTTAATTGTTAATTGTTAATTGTTAATTGCTAATTCATCCTTTACCCCTTTGGGGAATTAAAAATTAAAAATTAAAAATTAAAAATTTACGCATCAAGTTTAGAACAAATTTTGAATTAATTAATTCCGGGTACAAGCCCCCACTGATTGTCATTTTGAATTAATAATTTTTAATTTTGAATTGGAGCGTTCGCGAAGCGTGACCAAAGGTCAAGCGAGTTGACTATTGACAATTTTCAATTTTCAATTTTCAATTGACGAAAAACCTTTAATGATAAGTAGTCAACTGGATACGATATGACCCTATCTCCTTCTGCGGATGGCTTCAACTCACTGTCAACGGATTTAGCAACACTGATTGACCAGCTACCTAATCTAGAAAATCGTAAATTGATCAAACGGTCTCTGGCAGTGCTAGTGCGACTAACTGGGGAAGAAATTGACCGTCTGGACTGGAAAATAATCACCGCTTCTCTAGAAGATATGGAGCGGGCATTTCAAGTTTTTTATCCCTATCGTCATGTTCGGAAAGTTACCATTTTCGGTTCCTCACGCCTTGCCCCAAATACTCCTGAATATCAGCTGGCAGCTGAATTTGCCTATCATTTAACCCAGCAGGGATTTATGGTAATGACTGGTGCTGGTGGTGGCATTATGGAGGCAGGAAACAAAGGTGCTGGCTCTAAGCATTCGTTTGGTCTGAATATTCAACTACCGTTTGAGCACGGATCAAATTCGTTTATCGCAGGGGATCCCAAGCTAATTGAGTTCAAGTATTTTTTCACTCGCAAGCTATTTTTCATCAAGGAAACGGATGCGCTTACCTTATTTCCTGGTGGCTTTGGTACTCAGGATGAAGCCTTTGAGTCTTTAACCCTTTGTCAGACAGGACGATTAGAACCAACTCCTTTAGTACTGATTGATAAACCTGGTGGCACCTACTGGAAAGATTGGGATGCTTATATTCACAAGCACCTCATGCAACGGGGTTTGATCAGGCCAGAGGATTCCAGTCTCTATACCATCACAGATAACTTAGATGTGGCTTACGAAACCATTAATCGGTTTTACCGGGTTTATCACTCTAGCCGCTATGTCAGAGATCAATTCGTGATTCGCCTCAAATCTGAGTTGTCAAACCCTGAGGTTGAACAGCTAAATCAGCATTTTAGCGATATCTTGGTTCAGGGACGGATTGAGAAAAGTCAGGTTTTACCGGAAGAACTACCTGATGAAACCGCTGAACTCCCCCGTCTGGTTTTCCACTTCAATCGACGAGATGTTAGCCGTCTTTACCAGCTACTCGCTACTATTAATCACATGGGTGTTTCCGAAGAAAGTACAACTCATCCGGAACTGAAATAAGGCTTGGATGCTTGCATCCTTAAAATACACAGGAGGCTCGACCAATGACCAATACCGGAAATGACCCACTCTCTTGCTGGTAATGGAATTAGAGCGACTTGATCTTAAAATTCCAGAAAGGGTGCTTGCGTGATCGCATCTAAGTCAACAGACTGCAATAATTTCACCCAATCCTTGATCAGCAGGTCATTGCTAGAATTTTGCTGACGTAGCTTAGCTAGAGCATTAAGGGTATCATACCAGATCCCTGATCTGGCATAGATAATCGCTTTCTGTTCTAATGTCGCTTGGTCTAACTGATTTTTGAGGGATGGGTTGAGTGACATCCGTTTTACCCACCCTGTCACTACAGGAGATCCCAGTCGCTCACATTTAACCACAAAGTACCAACGATACTGTTTACCAACCTCAAGGGAGGCGACTGTTGATGGAAGTTCGATGCCTACTACACTTGGTGAGGAAGATGAGGCAACAAATTTAGTCCAGTAGATTTCGTTATGGTTTTCATCTTGTAGCACAAACTCCAAAGGCAAGTCCGGTGTCAGGGCATAGGGAACATAAAACCAGAAGGTGGGATGAGAAACAACGGTTAAGCCGAAAACCGATTCTGATGCAATTTGACCCTCACTGGCAATGGTGGGGCTAGCAGGGACCAAGGCAGTCAAAGGTGGCTCGACTTTTGGACATCCCCCACGGCTTGCCGCTGCTTTTCGTTTACCGGGTACACCTCGTTCCGGTACATTTGGTGGCACCCAATCTAGACTGATACCTAATGGCTGTGGATTCCTTGAAGTAATTCGCTCTTGCTCTCGGTGGTTTTGAGCCACTTCTGCTGTTGGAGAACGTTGATTTGAGTCCAACCGGGAATTGCTAGGATTAGCTGTTGAAATCCCTGGCAAGGCAATACTGCTACTAAAGCTGACAATTGCTAATGCAATTCCTAAGATTGGCGGTGCTAACGGTAGTTTTATCTTGCTCATGATTCATAAAGAGTAATTTTGAAGGAATGTTTTCCTTGTAATTGGTCAGGTGATTGGTCAGTTGTTAGTTACTATCCCTAATTTTTTCGATATCGTTGCTAGGCTCATGATCACTCAATTGAGTGTATAGCGCTACGGGCAATGGCATTGGCAAGAGGCAAAATTTTACTACAAAAGCTTTTCAGGTTGTATCAATTTCCTAACCTTAATGGGTAGTGCTATATCTAATTTTTACTACTGACCAGTGATTATTTTCTATATCTAGTTTGGGGTCTTCAGTACCTTTTATGCGAAAGTTCCAGTTAAAAAACTCATAAAGCTTACTTTACAAGCGATGCAGCTTCGGAACAGGGGAGGCAGTGGGGCTAAAGGGGAGGCAGCTCGGTCTTGGGGGAAACCCCCACTCGCTATTGCCGTTTCCACGGGGCAAACAGCGGTGCGGACGAAGGTTTGCTTTGAATTACCGTAAGGAGAGGGGAGCCTTATTTCATGTAACTTAAAATTATTACTCTTTACCTATCGACTATAAACGCTCCCCCATCCTGCGGTTATGTCTTAACACCCAGCCCCTCCCCATGAGGAACTGCCGTGGTTTCCCCCACTCGGGCAATAATCAAGACAGGAAAATTCTGCTATTCAACTCACAAAATTTTCTGAATACGGCCTTTTTCCACTATTCCCTGCTCCGAAGTCCCTGCTACGCTGGTAAAAGGTTCAGCAATTAATCATGATGGGCCTAGTAGCGGGTTTACAGTTCCGAAA
>NZ_JAAHGN010000397.1:0-6353 GCF_010672485.1 Moorena sp. SIO2C4
TTGTAGTCGGTCAGGCAAGGGTTTGCTTTGTATGTCCTGGCTAGGGGGTGTGTTTAAGACATTAGCGTCTAAGGCCAAGGGTGTACCAGATTGACCGAGTAAATATGAGCCTGATTGTAGTAATGCTGGCTTATCCTCAGCAAATTTCCTTGGTCTAGAGCGAAACACTGCTCGTTGCAGTAGGGGGCCTAAGTCTTTCTGAGTACTGAAGACACAGCCGATAAAAATGGAAATACTTAAGGAAAATAAAATTCGCAATACCCAGATTTCCGGCTGGTCTCGAAAGGCTACCCAGGTTGACCAAATTACTACAGGATTGATGGTTGGGGCTGCGAGCAAAAACCCAATTGCAACTGGTGCTGGTGCTCCCTGGCTCAGCAGCCGCCTAGCCACTGGCACATTACCACACTCACACACTGGGAACAAAAAGCCGACACAACTACCAAAAACTGCTCCTAGAAAGGGGTGGCGAGGCATACTAGCAATCAGCTTGCGCTCATCCACAAAAAACAGCAGTAAGCTGGAGAGAATAACCCCCAGTAGCAAAAAAGGTGTTGCTTCAACCAACAAACTCAAGAATAGGGTGAAGGCGTTGTTGAGCTGATTCATGCATTTCCTATTTATGCTTGAGCAACGTTATAAGCAAGACAAAAATCAAAGGTCAAAAGTCAAACACTAGTCTGTGGTAAGGCTTTTGGATACCACCGATAGGGAAATTTAATCGGGAAAACCTTACCTAATATCAGACGATTGTTTTGTGACATAGAGGCCAGATCTTTCCCCGTAGGGTGGCGCATAGCTACACTTCGTGAGAGCGTTTGGAATAGTTGAGAGTTTACTATCCTTGTTACTATCCGTTGGAAGGTTAAGCCAATGTCTGACCTAAATAAAATAGTATACCCTAATCTTGACCTATTCCTCTACGATCTACGGGAAGGTCTAGGGCAAGACCCGGAAATTATTGATTATAACCGTGAACGATTCTGGCAAAGAATCTATGGTCATCCCGAGGGTGATGAATCAGACCTGATCCTAGAGCCGACGTTACTGGCTAAGCTCAAACAGGCAGAACGCTCAGAATCTAGGTTGGTGGAACTATTGGGTGCTGATGTGGTCAAGCATTTCGAGCGTCCTTTGGAAGGCTACTACTACCCTATCCAAATTGGTAACACTTACGCCCTTCAGGTAAACTGTTCCGGAGTCTATGCTGATGGGATCAGACAATCAAACCATTCACCCCAACCCATTACAAATATTAAGAAAATCCAAGGGGAAATTCTTGCCCACATCAATCATCAACCTGGAGCAATTGGTCAAACTTGGATCATGTGGGGTCAACTGTGTGACCGTGATCAAGACCCTACACAAATTGCCCTAGAATGCTACAAGCAACTGGTGTCTAAACCCGACTGGTCAAGAGACTTTCAAGCCCAAGGCAAAGTGCTAGGGGGTACTTTATTTGAATTTTGGCGTCCTCCCGCTGATTGGTCAGAGCCAGAAGCGATCAAAAACAACCATCATCTTTTAATTTGGTTGTTTCCCAAAAAGCGTTCTATTGATTCTATCATCGATAGCATTACTGGTATTTATATAGACTTAATTTACTTATTGTATTATCGTAACAAAATTCTTTGGGCTTATGGTGAAATTAACCGACCACTAGCAGAACTTAAAGCTGATCTAGTCTCAGTTAAAACTAGTATTGCTCAGATCAGCATGTTACCCCAAAATACATTAAAATTAAGGGAAATACTAAGCAATAATCTCAACCTATTGTCTCGTTATGCTACTAATTTAGGGATGCTGGATTCCCAAACCCAAACCATTAAAACCAATATCGAAGATTACCAACAACGATTGACTAAATTAAAACAGGTTTATCAACGGGGTGATTGGCACATTCTGGAAGAATTTAGGGATTTAGCAGCTAGCCAATATCTGCAACAAGTGGAGATGGAGCATGGCAGATTAAAGTCTGGTTTAACCTTACTAGAAAATATGATTCGGACAGTAGATGGCATGACCCAAACTTACCAAACCCAGAGTAATCGTAGCTTACACCAAAGCATTGCTCTAGCTGGTGTGGGAGTAGCAACTAGTAGCATTACTGCTACTGTCCTAGTTAAACAACAACCCCCTGATAATAATACTATTTTTATCATGACACCAGCTTTTGCCTGGAGTCTTCTCACTGGTGCGATCGCTACTCTGGTAATGTGGATGATTTTACGGTTATTTAGTCGTTGAGGGAATAGGGAACAGGGAGTAGGGAGTAGGGAGTAGGGAGTAGGGAGTAGGAAAGAGAGGGAAGTGTGGGAGGTGTGGGAGGTGTGGGGAGATGGGGAGATGGGAAGATAGGGAGATGGGGAGATGGGGAGATAGGGAGATGGGGAGATGGGGAGATGGGGAGAGAAATTTAAGGCTTTTGAACAAGTGGATAAATCTAAAATTTCAATGCTGATTAACTTAATAAGTTGCTATTTAAAAGAATTATATAAATGCTAAATAGATTGTCAATTAATAACTGTTTTGTTAAATCAAAATCCATTATTATTGACATAATTTATCCAGTAATTATTGAAATAACTAAGCTAAATTATTCCCGATTCCCTACTCCCGATTCCCGATTCCCGATTCCCGATTCCCGATTCCCGATTCCCGATTCCCGATTCCCGATTCCCTGTTCCCTGTTCCCGATTCCCTGTTCCCTTTCCTATATGTACTTAAAAAAATCCCAAACCGCTTTATTACTCCTACTGTGGATTACGATTGGGGCTTTGCTGCGCTTTGCTAGTCTAGGGGTTTTACCTCCTTGGACTGATGAATGTGCCACAACAGTATTTAGCTTGGGTAACAGTTTTTACTCGTTACCTCTGAATCAGTTTATGGGAGTAGAAATGCTATTAAGCCCACTACAACCATCTCCTGATGCTGGCATTAGTGATGTTATTCATTATTTATTAACGGAAAGTACCCATCCCCCAGTTTATTTTGCTCTAACCCATCTGTGGCTGAAACTATTCCGATTAGAGGATGGTATGGTTTCCATTTGGGCAGTGCGATCGCTTTCTGCCTTATTGGGAGTAATCTCGATTCCTGCTATGTTTTGCCTAGGTCGGCTGGCCTTTCGCTCACTATTGGTAGGTCACATAGCAGCCGCAATGATGGCTGTTTCTCCTTTCGGGATTTTCCTAGCTCAACAGGCTCGTCATTATACTCTGGCTATTTTGCTGGTGATAGCATCTCTCGGTTGCTTGGTGAAAGCGGTAGAGTTAATCCACCGTGGTGAACGGTTGCCCAGTTGGCTAGGGTTAGCCTGGGTGGGAGTGAATAGTCTGGGGATTGCTACCCATTATTTCTTTATCTTGACTTTAGGTGCGGAAGCGATCGCATTATTCAGACAAGCTTGGCGAGAAACTCAGCAAGACCGACTAGCTTTGATCAAACCTTACTGGTGGCGGATTTATGGAGTAGCTATGGGTTCGGTAGCGGGATGTTTAGTGTGGATACCGGCCTTACAAGCCATTCATGATAGTCCCCCTACCCAATGGATTTATAGTCAAAATGCGATCGCACGATGGATTGAACCCATAGGACGATTCCTACTATGGCTGTTCAGTATGGTTTTACTGCTACCTTCCTCTTTCTATGACCTATCCCTAGGAATTGTGATTGTTTCCGGTATAGTTACGTTAATCCTAGTGGTTTGGATAGTATCCCATCTCCGCTATGGACTGAAATTGCAACAACTCGATCACCATAACCATTCCGTTATCACAATCCTAAGGGAGTATGTCTTAGCAGCAATTGGGTTATGTTTAGTCTTGACCTGGGGTTTCGGTATAGATTTAAGCACAGCCCCTCGTTTTCACTTCGTCTACTTTCCAGCAGTGATGCTTTTGGTGGCAGCAAGCTTAGGTGGTTGTTGGAATCAGATAGTGGGGAATAGGGAACAGGGAATAGGGAACAGGGAACAGGGAGTAGGGAGCAGGGAGCAGGGAAAGGGAAATGGAACAAAATTCGATTTACCTGATCGGGATGACAAAGGGTATACAGCAAATTCCGCCCCCCTAACCCCCCAAGCGAGGGATTGCTCGCTTGGGGGGGAAATTGAGTCAAAGTCCCCCAGAATTGGGGGATTTAGGGGGCTTGCAGCTAAAAGCAGTGAGGTCAATTCATCTGAAAACAGCTATAAGTCTTACTTTGGCAGAAGGATAGTTGTAGCGGTATGGTTGATTGGGCTGTTGGGTGGATTAGTGACAGTCTCGAATCTTGGTTATCTTCAGAACGAGCGCCCGGATCTACTAGTGTCTGTTGTTAAGGAAGCAAGTGAAGCGCCGGTTGCGATCGCAACCACCTACAAACACCATGGACAGACCGGGCGCATGATGGGATTAGCTTGGGGATTGAAAGGTATAGCTGTTGCTAATGATTCTAATGATAATTCCAGGGATTTTCCTCAATTTTTCTTAGTAGCTCGTGACCGGAATAGTTCTAGTTATGAGGATGCTGTCCAACAATTACAACAACAATTAAAAGAATTGCCACGACCACTAGACTTATGGTTAGTCAATTTCCGTACCAAAATTGACCTAGAATCTCAGCAATGTTTTCGAGAAAAGACCTCTCGAAAGTGGGCTGGTCAATACAGTTATAAGCTTTATCGATGTGTTAATAATTAAGCAGTCAGCGGTCAGCCGTCAGTGGTCAGCCGTCAGCTTCGTGGCACAGGCTTCCAGCCTGTGACTTCACTCAGTAAAAAATTTGCGTAGGGTGCGTTAGGGACGGGCTCGCCTTCATTTTATCGGTATCCAGTGTTGAGAAAGTCCGTCCCGTAACGCACCACCAGGTCAAACTGATAGCTAAGAACTGATAACTGATTGCTGATTGCTGATTGCTGACGGCTTAAATAAAAAGATAAAACCTAGTCAAACTACCATGGATAAAGATACTAAATTTGCTTTACTCGTAATTGCTATTCCCCTGTGTGGGTTAATTTATTGTGGCTCAGCAATAGCAGTGATGGTTTACAGCGAATACGTCAGAGAACATCCCTTGACATTTGGTACCCTTTTTTTACTAATTCCATTCGCGACCGGAGCATTCATTTGGCTGAGAGCTTCCGCTAAAGCTTATCAAGAAAATGGAATAGGGAATAGGGAATAGGGAATAGGGAGTAGGGAGTCGGGAGTCGGGAGTCGGGAGTCGGGAGTCGGGAGTCGGGAAATTCGGATCAAAAATTATCACGATTAATTTAGGATTACTATACTCTACTGAAACGCCAAGGGTAAACAACCTTAAACCTTGGCCAAAAGGCCACGCTACGCGAACAACATCCTAACCTTAAATTTTCAACCTCATAACCTTCAACCTTAAACATCCTAACCTTAAACCTTAAACATCCTAACCTTAAACCTTAAACATCCTAACCTTAAATTTTCAACCTCATAACCTTAAACCTTCAACATCCTAACCTTCAACCTTAAACATCCTAACCTTCAACCTTAAACATCCTAACCTTCAACCTTAAACATCCTAACCTTCAACCTTAAACATCCTAACCTTCAACCTTAAACATCCTAACCTTCAACCTTCAACCTCATAACCTTCAACCTTCAACCTCATAACCTTCAACCTTCAACCTCATAACCTTCAACCTTAAACATCCTAACCTTAAACCTTAAACATCCTAACCTTAAACTCCACAAAAAAATAGCCGCAGAAATACTTTCCACGGCTATAGGTTTTGATGATGACTACAATTTTTTAACCAAACCTAAACACAATCCCATGTCATGAGACCTAATGTCTTGGCCAGGGGGGTTACCCCCCCTAATTTAGTTTAATCGATAATCAGGTACTTGGTCATGATCGTGATGAATTCCCCTGGGATACCCGTCGGCTGAAGGGGGCTCCACTCCGAGATTTCCGCGTAACGCAGCGCATATAGGGTATGCATGGTCTTAATTATGGCCTTACGTGACCCTTTAAGAATGTGCTTAACTGGGTATTTTTTTGGAGAAGGTTCCTGAGGAGTATTAGCGGGAGTAATCTCTTCAGGATTGTTGTTTTCGTTTGGGATAAACTCTTCAGTCATCGTTAAAACCTTTGCTTGAAGTGCTGTTTTACCAGCACTTGACTAGGATTAAAATCCCCCGCCAATAAGCCGACCCAGGCAATTTCAGGCACCACAAAGTCTGAATTATAGCTCATTTGACCCGAGTCTAGGCCATAGTCTGACACTAGGGTGTGTTTTCAAAGTTTTCCGCAAGATATTAGATCCCCCCCAGCCCCCCTTATTAAGGGGGGAGCCATACTCAAAGTCCCCCTTTTTTAAGGGGGACCAACGGGGG
>NZ_JAAHGN010000398.1:0-6352 GCF_010672485.1 Moorena sp. SIO2C4
AGGCACGTAAGTGGCTGACTTGCCCAGCATTTAAGGCCGTAGGCCACGCTACGCGAACGGCTTTGTTTATCAGTACATATATTATAGCAATTTTATAATACCCTGTGCAAAATTCATCCCACACCTAATGCTACGCATTAGGTGTGGGATGAATTTTGCCGGACAGCTAATTGTCGTGTCTACCTGCAACAAACTTTTTTTCACCTTTGGTAATGGAGAATTGGGAATTGGGAATTAGATTACAATTAGCGATTACCCATTCCCCATTAGCCATTACCCATTGCCGTTGAAGATTTAAGTTAATATAAAACCTCTAGACGCACAGCAGCAGTGCCGGATCTTTCAAGTCCGATAACTCGGGCTGCGCCCCTGGAAAGGTCAATGAGCCGACTCCTGCTGTGGGGTCCACGGTCATTAATTCGCACAATGACGGAGCGACCATTTCTCATGTTAGTCACCCGCACCCTAGTCCCAAACCGCAAGGTACGATGAGCAGCAGTCAGGGCGTATTGATTAAATCGCTCACCACTGGCAGTGCGTCGGCCATGGAAACCCGGACCATACCAAGAAGCCATACCCCTCATCTGACTTCTTACTCGTCGAGTGGTACTCCTAGCTACTTTCTGTACTCTTCGTGGTTTTGGTGCTGGCGGTAAGTCGGCAATTTCTTTGAGAGGGGGAGCGTAACCGATCAGCCGTCGCAATCGATTAGTAGCTTGTAGAGCATCTTCAGCCAGGTCTTTAGTGGTATCTGGCAGAATTGTATTCTGATCAACTTGGACTAATTCTTCCTGATTGACTTGGATGCTGTAGCTTTTGTAGGAACCATTCCAACGGACAGTGATTGACTCAGCATTGACATTGTTGCGATGAAGTTCATTGATCCGAGCAGCAACCACTTGAGCCCGCTGAATTGAGTCATTTTCTGACCCCTTAGCATCCGATATCGTAGCGTTGCCTGGGGCAACAGAAGACGGAGTTGCTATCTTTTCAACCTCAGTAGCAACTCTGTCTTTGCTAGGGTCAGTATTGATTCCCTGTGAACCTAGGAAAGTCAGAACAGGAATACTGCGGACATACAGTGTAGCTGCCTGACGTCCTGCCAGTTGATAAGCATAAATATTGGTAATGATTTCTGAGGTACTGGCAGTCCTCAGTTGCTCTGGAAACTCAGCCAATTGAAACTCTGGTGTGGGCTGAGCTGGTAGTTTTTTTATTGCTGCAGTTGCGCTAGATGGCAATTCTTGTGCCAGTTGGGTATCAGAATTTCCTTTCACAGTCTGAACAACTGTCTCAGCGGATGAGACAGGAGTTGATGTTGTTGTACCGAGAACTGTTGTTAGGAAAGAAGCGGTGATGCCACCCCAAATTTTTTGATTCATAGGTCTGTTGTCTACGATAATTGGCAGTTTTAGGCATTATGGTGCTGCAAGAAACCCAGCAACATAACTTCAACTTGCCCATTAACTCCTCACAAATTGGTTATTAGTGATTTAACTAAAAACCTGAAACAGAATACCATGAAGTTTCTGATGGTGGAATCCCCATTTTATGAAGCTGTTACTAATAACTTGTCAAAATCGACTGTTGTAGATTGACCACAAACTAAGTTATATTAGTGGTTAGAGCTTTTGTGAAGTTTTTGTGAAGTAACGCCAATAATAGTTAATTCTTATCAATCCCATCAAGATCTGCGAAATAACTAATGAATCAACCTCAACAAATTTCCTCTATAAAGTAAACTTGAATACAGACTAGGTGCAACCAATTCTGGTAAGAAAGGGCGCTGACCACGGCGCTGACCACGGCGCTGACCACTACCTTCATCAAAACACTACTGATCTGACCCTATTTGCCCCCTAGGTCTTGATCGACACTACCCTGTAAGATCAGGTCAGGATAATTACCCTTAATAAAAATCTCCCTATCTCCCCATCTCCCCACACCTCCGTTTCTCCCCATCTTCCCCACCCTCTCCTTAATTATGGGTATTCAACCAGACTTGATATAAAATACATCCTGCATTTCTAGCTCAAAAGCATTTTTGTTTTCCCATGGATTATCGAGACGCTGGTGTTGATATTGAGGCAGGTCGAGGATTTATTAACCAAATCCGTAGCCTGGTAAAAAGTACCCACCGTTCGGAAGTATTAGGTGGACTAGGTGGTTTTAGTGGTTGCTTTCAGCTGCCAGTTGGATATACTGAGCCAGTGCTGGTATCTGGAACTGATGGAGTTGGTACTAAACTCAAATTGGCTCAAGACCTCAACCGCCATGACACTGTTGGCATTGATTTGGTAGCGATGTGCGTCAACGATGTCTTGACTGTTGGTGCGGAACCCCTGTTTTTCTTGGATTATTTAGCCACTGGCAAGCTCAACCAACAACAACTGACTCAGGTTGTTGCCGGTATTGCCCAAGGTTGTCGTCTGGCTGGGTGTGCTTTACTAGGAGGGGAAACCGCAGAAATGCCTGGTTTCTACGAACTCGCTGAGTATGACCTAGCAGGATTTTGTGTAGGAATTGTGGAAAAGAGCCGCATGCTTGACGGTTCCCAAGTCCAAATTGGAGATGTGGTAATTGGTTTGGCCAGTCAGGGCGTCCACAGCAATGGTTTTAGTCTGATCCGGAAAATTGTTCAGGATTCCCCAGACAACGCTCTTTCCTGGGACATAACTCCGGAATTTTTAGCTGGTAAAAGCTTAGGGGAGGAATTGTTGACACCAACTCAGATTTACGTCAAACCGGTGCTTGATGCTCGTAGGGCTGGTATCGAGATTCACGGTATGGCTCACATTACTGGCGGCGGTATCCCAGAAAACCTCCCTCGTTGCCTGGGTGCTGGACAATCCGTCCAGATTTATCCCAACAGCTGGGTGATTCCACCAATTTTTAAGTGGCTAGCCCAAACAGGTCAGGTTAGTCCTCAGGCAATGTTTGATACCTATAATATGGGGATTGGTTTTGTGCTGATTGTTCCTCAACAGCAGGTTGAGCAAACCCTAACATCGTTTAATTCACAGCAGGTAAATGCATGTAAAATTGGTGAAGTAATCCCAGGGGATGGTGGTGTTGTTGGTCTAGTTACATACTCCCGACGCTCATGAGTCACGCATAGAGCGCGGGCTTCTCAGGGACTCCTGCTATTGCATCGGACGCTACCTGAGCTTTATTGACGGAATGCCCTACCGCCAAATACTTGATATTGATTGCTGCATTGTGGTCACGGTCAATCGTCAGCCCGCATTCAGAACAGTTATGAAGCCTGTCTGAGAGCGTTTTTGGGACTTTTGCACCACATTCAGAGCAGTTTTGAGAAGTGCCGTTTGGATTCACCGCAATTGCCAACAATCCGGCTCTTTCAGCCTTGATTGAGAGAATTTGCAGGAATTGACCCCATCCAGCATCCGTAACAGATTTTGCCAGCCTAGATTTGGCTAGACCTTTGATGTTCAGCTTTTCATGTGCTAAATTCTTGCCTTGAGATAAAAGCTTTTTGGCGGTTTTGTAGTGAAAGTCTTTGCGCTGATTTGAAACTTTCAAGTGAGCTTTAGCGACTCGCTTAATAGCTTTCTTTCGACGGTTGGAACCTTTCTTCTTACGAGAAAGTGAGCGCTGCAACCGTTTCAGGCATCTCTCTGCTTTGCGATAGTGTTGAGGAATTGGCTCGTATGCCCCCGAATCATCTACCAGAAACTCTTTCAATCCCATATCAATCCCAATGGTATTATCGAGACTTGGAGCATCAGGAGTAAGAACGGGAACCGACGAATCTTGTAACGACAACGTGATGTAATACCCATCCGCTTTCTTGGTAATAGTTGCTGTTTTCACTTTGAAGCCATCTGGCAACGGACGATGCAGAATCATTTTCAACTTGCCAATCTTTGGTAGCTGGATCAATCGCCCGTCAATATGTTCTGGCTTAATGGGATCTGGAAACGCAATTGAACGATAACGCCCAACTCCTTTGAACCGGGGCTTACCGCTTCGCTTGCCGTTGCAATCCCCTTGGAGCCATCGATCAAACGTCTTTTTTACTCGTGCAATCACATCTTGCAGAGTATGTGACGGCAGATCCTTGTATTCGGGGAACAGCTTTTTCGAGTTGACCAGATCCCGTTTCTGAGCATAGAAATCAGGACGGTCTTTCAATTCTGGGAGATGACATACCAATGGACAGGCATTAATATCGCAGCGATTTTGCTCCCACCAATTAAACCGCTCTGCCAGCCGATAGTTGTATTGCCGACGGCAAATGTCAAGCCATTGGTCAATGGTGACTTGCTGTTGTCGAGTCAATCTTAATCGGTACTGGTAGGCGGTTCGCATAGGAAAAAATATTGTCGTGATACTATTGTAGTGCATATTTCCATACACTGCAATCATGACCAGTAAAGAAACAATCCAGATTCGACTCCCTAAAACCGAAAAAGATCGACTGGATTCCTATTGTCGAAAAACCGAAAGATCCATCACGGATGTTCTGCGGGAATTTATTCGTTCATTGCCTGAGTGAGTTGCTCGTCTCGTCGGTGTGGGTCGCACTCGCCTCAGTTCCTTCGGCATTGATTGACCCACCCTCCTCATCTAGCTCGCATTCTTCCCGACGCTCACCCTTCGGGTAGAGCGCGGGGCTGCTGCTGCTTTAGCTCATCCCGTGATCCGATCAGGCTTCTGGGTGGGCAGTCTCTCAATCATTAGACTTCGCGGCAGTTGTCAGGGAATAGGGAATAGGGAATAGGGAATAGGGAATAGGTCTCAAAATTGACTTAGAAGCTATCCAAAATGATTGCTTAGTTATTTTTGCAAGAGGTCTATTCTCTCAATCAGAAACTCAAAAGGGTGGCTCAGTTATTGAGGGTTCTGCCTTCAGGATTGCTATTCCCAAATCTGTAGTGGAGAGCGATCGCGCTTCAAACAATGCCATCATGTCACGAGGCTTGGGATTACCCCGAGATGCTCCTGCTAGACCTCTGGCAATAACTAAACCACAATAGCCCTGATTTTCACAACCCTCCTCCCACTGCTCGCGGGCAGCAGCATGGTTGGTATCGGTTTCAGAAAACTCTCCTAACAAATAAAGACTGCTGTTTTCTGTTTGGATAATGCCAAGGTCGTAGCGTGTGCCCTCAAAGGGGTCTTCCCCTGAATTAAAGCAAATCCCTTTGATTCCACCAGCAGTCTGGATCTGTTCTATCAACACTTGTGCCTTTGGTCGGGTGGTTTGAATCAAAATAACTGGCATGCCTTCCCCGATTGCTTTAATATTCTGAGACTGATAGGATTTGACACCAGAGCGAATAGATTCTATTGCTTCCCAAGACATCATGCCCAGCTTGAGGAAAGCATCCTTTGGCACAAGGTCATCCCGTAAGGGTATGGTCATCGACCCTGAATCGAAATCATCTTCCTCGGACTCAATTGCCATCTCTAACAACTCATCCGCTAGGTCAGGATGGGTGTTAACTTTAACGTTAACAGTAGATTTTGCTTCTAGGGGTACCGGGATGCGGTAACGCTTACCAATCTTGGGTAAGTTTTCGTCATCTAATTGCTCATGGTAATCGTGAACAAATCGCTGAATGGCTTCTAGGGCAACATAAATGGCGATCGCTTCTTCTTCATAAATATAAGGTCGCATTCCTTCCAAGGGATGGACTGTACCAAAGCCAGGTACAATCTCTGATACTGGCAAATCAGCTAAATCAATATCATCCTCTTCATCCTCATCTTCGGTATCATCCCCAAACCGCCCGAAGGTTAAAAACAAGCAATCTTGCCCTAAGAAAGCTTGTTCCATCTTGTCCCACGAGTCATCTGCCAGCACTGATGATCGGAACCGTTTCAGGGAATCCCAGGACCGATATAGTAGTACCCCGTACTCCATACCCAGCATACCCATTACTGAGACGTATAGAGTTTCCAAATCCCAGCGATTTAATTCAATCGAGATAATCTGATGATCAGCCACTACTTCCCAAGCAGCTTCATGCCAAATTTCATAGGCTTTTTCTATAAGTAGGTCGGCATACTTAGGTGGTAGCTGGGGTTGTCGAGTAGCCGCCATTTCCTCAAATCCCCGAAACAGTTCGTCAATCAAGGGTAAATTGGGTACATAATCAATTCCAATGTCTAACCCTTGAAGGACACCTCGCAAAAAAAACTGAATTTCTCGGTTACGAACAACAATCTTTGAGGGTCGTGCTGGTCTGGCGGGGCTTTGGGGATGTTCCATGGCTTGCATAAGGGCACGAACAATCGCTTCTGGTCCCATTGTTGGTGATACTAAATAACGTCGGGTAGGGTAAGAGTGGAGATCTCGTTGGTGTCCGGACCGTGAAAAAAAAAA
>NZ_JAAHGN010000399.1:0-6352 GCF_010672485.1 Moorena sp. SIO2C4
TCCGCGCTTCTCTGATGGAATATCCCGTGAGCGCCATAAAAATGTCAACAAAGTTGGTTCCACCGGGATTACAGTGCAACTATTAAACCCTTGGTTTTCGGCTTTAATTTAAGTTACATAATAATCCCTGTCGGTGTTACCCTAATTTAAGTCTAACAAATAATAAGAGTTTTTGGTAGACTCTGCGACATTTTTTCTAGCTGTTTACTAACCTTGGAATTTGACGGACATGGGCAGTACTGGATTCGAACCAGTGACGTCCTGCTTGTAAGGCAGGCGCTCTACCGCTGAGCTAACCGCCCGTATGCAATACTTACTTACTATAGCATATTTTTCCAAAGACGACAACAACTATAAAAAATAATATGTCCTCTGGCTATATACATGATCGCATAACCTTGTGGAGTTTGCCAGTAGTCACGGTTTTGAGCCTGGTAGTAACCCGGAGTAGTGATTTGACCTTGATTGTAGCTGGAGGCTTCCTGTTCGGTGGCTTGATGTTTAGCCCTGACTTAGACCTATACTCTCGACCCTTTAAGCGTTGGGGCTGGTTGCGCTGGATTTGGATCCCTTATCAGAGGATGGTGCCTCACCGTTCTATTTTTTCTCATGGACCAGTGATTGGGACAATTTTGCGACTGCTTTATCTAGCCAATTGGATTGTCTTGTTTGGGGGTGTGGGATTGCTGGTGTTTCAGCTATTCCAAGATGAACCGGATCGTTGGCTGGAGCTGATTCAAGGGCTGGGGGGTAGGGTGTGGGAATATCGTACCTGGTTGATGGCCTGTGTGGTCGGATTGGAGTTGGGTGCGATCGCGCATTTTGTGAGTGATTGGGGAAGTTCGGCTTATAAGCAGTTTAAAAAAGGGGGGATCACGGGGTTATGGTCTGGCAAGCAAGGGAGGAGCAAGGCCAGGGGTGCGGGTAAGACAAAACCACAAAGACCCAAAGCACGCAAAAGCAAGAGGTAAGCATATGCGCTACGCGCAGGCTACGCCAACAGCTATCAGCTGTCAGCCCTCAGCTAATCAACGGTCGGTAGTAAACAAGGTGGGGGGTGCTGGTACGGCTGGTTGAAAATCCCTGCTCGCTTTACTAATCCGACCCCGTACAGTTAAAGCGCCTGAAAGCTGATAGCACTTCAAGTAGCGTGGGCATAAGCTGATAGCTAATACGCGACACGCTGATACGCGACACGCTGATAGCTGAATGCTTACATAAAATTTGGCATTGGTGCTGGATTTCGTTAAGAATAATTAAGTTGCGTTTCGCTTTTCGGTTTTATGTGTAGTTCCCCTCAACAAGCTCAGCCAGTTAATCAGGTGTCGATGTTGGCCGCTTTGCAAGAGTTGATTGATGTAGTAGCCAGATTGCGATCGCCTGAGGGTGGTTGTCCTTGGGATTTGGCTCAGACCCCTCAATCCCTAATTCCTTATGTAATTGAAGAAGCTTATGAAGTAGTGGATGCAATTCGCAGTGAGGAGCAAAATGCGATCGCAGAGGAGTTGGGTGATTTGTTATTGCAGGTAGTTCTGCAAGCTCAAATTAGTAGTGAGCAAGGTCAGTTTACCTTGACCGAGGTAGCTCAGGGGATTACTCAAAAGCTAATCCGCCGTCATCCCCATGTTTTCGGTGATGTCGAGGTTGATAATGTCGAGGAGGTGCGTCAAAACTGGGAAAACATTAAGGCAGCAGAGAAAGGAGAAACCATTGCGGATAAGCAATTATTGAGTCGTAAACTGAGTCGCTATAGTAAAACTCTTCCCCCTCTAATGGCTGGGATGAAGATATCGAAAAAGGCCGCTAGTGGTGGGTTTGAGTGGGATAATGTTGAGGGAGTTTGGGATAAGTTTCACGAAGAATTGGCTGAGTTTCAACAAGCACTTGAACAGGACGATAAAGCCCACCAGGAAGCAGAATTGGGAGACGTATTGTTTACTCTGATTAATATTGCGCGTTGGTATGACCTTGACCCTTCAGCTGCTTTGCAGGGAACCCAGGGAAGGTTTATTGAAAGGTTAGCGCAAGTCGAAGCATTGGCTGAGCGCCCACTGTCTGATTACACCTTGGATGAGTTGGATGCTCTGTGGCAAAAGGCTAAAGCACTCTTAGCTCAGAAGTAGGGTCTCCTTAGAAGCATTCAGCAGAAGAAAAGACCCACGCTTAGTGGAAGTAGAAAGTGGGTGCCCAAGCAGATTTGATATTACAGGGGGTATAGCCCCACATCCCCAAGCTCCGGAAAAAGGTTAAAAATATAAACAACAGCCATTACCCTATAGTATAATGTTGGCTCCAGTTCGTCTTATTCCCGGTGCTATACCAGAACTATTTGCTAAAGTTAGCAGCTCTGGAAAAATTACTCTTGCTGATCGATATGGATTGATGGCAGCACTATTGGAGGATTCACTCACCTCCGAAGAGAGAGACTCCATCGACAGATTGCTCCACGCTGTACATCGGGGCAGGGTGAAACTTGCTACCTAGTGCATATACTATAGGTAGTAGATGCGTCTACTTAAGAAAACGATATAGAAAACAATAGATAAAAAGAAATCCCCCATTGATGTGAGGGGCATGGGGGGCTGGAGAAAACATTGAATCTACTCTATTTCATTAAACAAGAATTTGAGTCGATTTGATAGGCATTCTGGCTGTAGTTTAGGATTTCCTGCCTTTGTCCTTGATTTCGTCCCTTTCATCGATTGGTGATTGGGCTTCTGATTTTCCGGTCAGAGGTTGGACCACTTTTGCGATCGCTTCACTGACAAAAGCTTTAATAAACTCATCCCGCTGGTTTAACTGAAACTGCTTTTGGACTACTTCACTCATCCCTCCATCTCCCCAGTCTTGGTCATTGCGGAAGTATTCAATAAAGCTTTTCCCAGCAATTCGGATCAGATAAGCAGCAGTTACCCCCTGAATGGCTTTGCCGACAACATAGGTGGCAAGATTCAGTCTTAGTGTAGTGCTAAGGATTTGAATCGCTCCCTTGACAATACCCAAACTAGCTAAAGTTTTTCCCAAGGATAGGGCTAATTCCCTACCCCGTTCCATATTCAGTTCACAGCCGTAGATTTTGCCAATTTCGACTACCATTTGGGCATTTACTGCTGCAGTTGCTAATAAATCCACCACAGGTAAGGGAGTCAGAGAAATTACACTGGCCCCAATCCACTGGAACCGTTCCACCACTTTCTCTGCTTCTCGCCTGCGCTGCTTGTCGAGGATGTGTCGAGCTTCTTGGCCTAAGCGCTGGGATTGTAACAGAATGTTATCAGCAATCAACTCTTCTCCCTCTGCTCTTAATACAGCAGCTAAGCGACGGATTAAGGGCAAAATTTCCGGTTCAGGTTGGCAAAGTTGACCATTTTCTAGGGTAACA
Organism: Moorena sp. SIO2C4; assembly: GCF_010672485.1. Lineage (NCBI taxonomy): Bacteria > Bacillati > Cyanobacteriota > Cyanophyceae > Coleofasciculales > Coleofasciculaceae > Moorena > Moorena sp. SIO2C4. Next base: position 3,383 of record NZ_JAAHGN010000399.1, read on the forward strand.
GGCTGGGGATTGGCTGCGATCGCAACTACATCTGAAGCAGGAATAAAGCCCCTTACTCGCTGGCGCAATCGTGCTAGAACCCTTTCTGAGTCTTGTTCCGTGTACAGGTCAATTTTATTGAAGACAAGAAGCGATCGCTTCCCAATCTGTGCCAATTTTTCGAATGGATCATACTCTGAGTGTCGTAAATCGTTATCCACCACAAACAACAACAAATCCGCTTCCGTTGCCAGATGTCGTGCCCATTGCTCTCGCTGAGTGCCAACTACACCAGATTCTAAAATTCCTGGTGTATCAGTAATCAGAATCGGGCGTTCTAATCCCTTCAGCTTTAGTTTGTAGGTTTCCCCAACCTCCGTCGTTCCCATGGGCGCACCCACTTGACCCACCATCCGACCAATCAAAGCATTCACTAGAGAGGTTTTGCCCGCTGAACCAGTACCAAACACTACCACTAACAGTTCCCCACGGGAGAGGATAGCTTCAATTTCTTCAGAGCGGCGCAGCATCGCTTGCCGTGACACTTCATCCTGAATCTGTTTGACCTGTTGCCTTACTGCTTTAAGGGTTTCTTCTGCTGCTTCGGTTTTCACCTCGGGGGCTTTAGGTTCCAGACGACCCTTACCTGGCCGTTTCCGGGATTTACCAAATAACCCCATGGTGTAGATTAAGGCCCATATTAGTAGCCCTAGCAAGGTAATCACCAACAGGAGCAGTAAATTAGCCAGTAGGGGAGCAGTAAAGGAAATTTGGATATACAGTTGGTACAGACCATTAATCAACCAAAGCATTAGCCCCAGAATAATAATGAGACCAATAATTAGGGTTAGTAAGCGTGGCAGGGGCATGGAAGATACGAGAGGTTTTAATTATTAATGTTAGAATATCCGACAAGAATTCCCCGATCTCCATCAGCCCGATCCGCTGTCTAATCACCTCTGTGTATAAGACCTGTAATAAGTGTGGATTGAGGCAACAGTGCAGGAGACAGAAAGCCCTAGCTAACTCGAAGGGTGTAGTGGAGGAGACTTCACATTAAGTAGTCAGCTATCAGCTATAGTGGGAAACTAAATCAGTAATTTATAATTGATTTTGGAAATAACTGTTTAAATCTGAATAAATCTGACTGTTTAAATCTGTAAAAAAAACAATGAGCTTATTCAATACTATTCTCAGTGCCATTAATAGTCCTACACAACAAGCTAGTTCTAGTCAGCTAGGGGATATTCTGGACACGGTACAGCAGTTGAGTGGTAACCATCACACCAATCCCTCAGCCGTGCAATCTGCTACCTCAATTGTAGGTAAGTATGTGCGTTCAGCCCTCCAACAAAAGCGCACAAGTGAAGGAGATGAGCAGGTACAAGCACTAGTTAATCAATTTGGTGGCATTGGTGCTAGTTCTCAAGTGGTCAATATGCTCTTTAGTGCGCCTCAGATCCAGGAGCTTGTTGGAGAAATTACTAGCAAGACAGGCATTAATGCTGGTATCATCCAAGCTATGCTACCCACCCTAGTCCCCGTGGTATTGAATTTCCTCAAGACTGGCACCAATATTGAGAATCCCCTTGGTTCTAATTCTGTACTCAGTGGCTTTCTAGATGCTGATGGGGATGGGGATGTGGATATTTATGATGCCATGCAGCTGGCATCACGGCACTTAGGAAGATAACCAAAAAACCCAGCTTGTTGGCTCTAGGAAGAAGCACGAGTTGCTGGAATCAGTAACTTAACCAGTTTTGACAGCTGGGGTTTATCAAAGGCTTGGATGAGTACCTTGGCAGCGGCTTTTGGTTCTAGCACAATCGTAATTTCCTTACCCTTAGTGGTTCGGCTTCGCCCAGTAGCTCCTACAGCTGCTAGTTTTTGGAGTCCTGAACTTGGAGCGATCGCAGCCGCTGCCTTTCGTAACTCCTCTAGATTACCCTGTGCTGCTTGCAACTGGTCACTAGCTTCCTTGAGTTCTTTGATTACTAATGGTGCTAACTGGATATAGGAGTTTTTAGGATTTGCGATCGCTTTATGGCAAACTCCCACTAATTTATGCCAACTACCAATCCCAGCCCCCAGTTTAGCCAGACGCTTACAAAGCTTTTGAAGTTGTTGGCGATTGGTTGGTGTGGAAGATTGTTTAAACAGCTCTAGCATATCTTTAAGCAGGCTAATCACCTTCGGCCCAAAGTCTGGGGGAAATTTTCCTTTTGCTGAAGAAGAAGCTTTGCTAGTCGAAACTTGATCAGAACGAATTGCTTTTTCAGCAGCAGAGCTAGAAGCCATTGCCGCTGGTAATTGACTCTCACCACTGACCAAAGTTTTGAGATAATTCTGTAATTGTTCAAAGCCTGGCTGAGCTGCTTTTAGAGTTTTTTCTGCTTCACTTTGCTCAAACCCAAACGGTCCTTCCAACAGATCAATCAAAGCTTTGAGGGTATCATAACTCTTTAAAAACAGAGTCTCCAGCTGTTGATCAACCTGAATCTTATTCTCTTGAAGTACTTTGAAAGAATCTTCTAAACGATGGGCAGTCTTTTGAATACTTGTAAACCCCAACATGGCCGCCCCGCCTTTAACAGAATGAGCAGCGCGAAACAATTCATTAACCGTCTCTGGTTCATTGACCACTGAGCCCAGATTTAACAGTCCCTGTTCAATGGTTTCCAGGTGTTCTTTCGCTTCTTCAATGAAATAGCCTAAAATCCTTTGCTGATTCCCAGCTTCCACGGCAATTTTTCCTTATCAGAACGGCTAATCACAACAGATTGATGATAATCATCAGAGCAACATTCGATCTGGTCAACGCAGTTTTAAAATTAGTAGACCATAGCGTTGGTTACAGCAACAGCTTATTCTGAGCTTACCCCAAATCAGCTATTGGGCTATCAATGGTGAAAACTGCTCTTAGATCTTCAGTTGGATCTCTATTGTGGCATCCCACACCAAGTCAGCAAAGACTTTACGCGAGCGTGAACA
>NZ_JAAHGN010000004.1:0-19333 GCF_010672485.1 Moorena sp. SIO2C4
TCAGCTATCAGCTATCAGCTATCAGCTATCAGCTATCAGCTATCAGCTATCAGCTATCAGCTATCAGCTATCAGCCATAGGCCAACGGCTGACGGCTGACGGCTGACGGCTGACGGCTGAATGCTTACAAAATGACTAGCTTTATAATTGGCAATTGTTTCCACCGGAAACAACCCCCTGAATTCAGGTATGGGATAATTTTGAATTTTTAATTGATAATTTTGAATTGGAGCGAAGCGATTGACTTCTTCTACTAGAGATTCTAGCATTATCAATCGGTTTGATGGGGCTTGGCATAGACTAAAACTTCTGGTCACCAGTGAGACCTTTCTGTACGTGGTAAAGCGACTGTTGCAAGGTCTTTTGACCTTGCTGTTGGCATCTGCTCTAAGTTTTGCCATTATTCAGTTTGCACCAGGAGATTTTCTGGATACCCTCAGGCAAAATCCCAAAATTTCCCCGGAACGAATCGAGGAACTCAAGGAGCAATTTGGTTTAGATCAGCCAGCAATTATTCAGTATTGGCGTTGGCTAGTACGAGTTGTAACCAAGTTTGACTTTGGTACCAGTTTCGCTTACTTCCGTCCGGTGTCGTCTTTGTTATTAGAACGGATACCAGCAACCTTACTCTTAGCCGTAGCCTCAATCTTTATTACTTGGACGATCGCAATTCCTCTCGGAATCCTAGCTGCTATCAATCAGAATCGCACCACTGACCGATTCCTACAAGTCATTAGCTACACAGGTCAGGGTTTCCCCAGCCTAATCACTGCTCTGTTGCTGCTCATACTCGCCCAGAATCTTTCCCCCTTAGTTCCTGTCGGTAGTATGACCAGTATCAATCATGATGATTTATCCCCCATTGGTAAGGTTTTGGATATTGGCTGGCATATGATTTTGCCAACAATAGCTCTATCCATTACTAGTTTTGCAGGTCTACAACGAATTACTAGGGGTGAATTGCTGGATGTGCTACGGCAAGACTATATTCAGACAGCTCGTGCTAAGGGACTGCCAGAAAATCGAGTTATCTATGTCCATGCCTTGCGCAATGCTATCAATCCTCTGATTACCATCCTTGGCTTTGAGTTTGCTTCTCTACTCAGTGGCTCATTTATTGCTGAAATTTTCTTCAACTGGCCAGGTTTAGGTCGTTTGATTTTACAGGCGGTAACTGCTCAAGACCTGTATCTGGTAATGGGAAGCTTGATGATGGGAGCTACAATGCTGATTTTAGGGAATTTGTTAGCAGACTTGCTGCTGAAAGTAGTTGATCCTCGAATTCGTCTAGAAGATTTGAAATAGAGAATGTAAGCAATCAGCAATCAGCCATCAGCCATCAGCAATCAGACATCAGCAATCAGACATCAGCAATCAGCAATCAGCAATCAGCAATCAGCCATCAGCCATCAGCCAAAAGCCTATGCTTCCCAGCGTCGAAGTCTGTGCCACGCTACTTGAGGTGCGACAGTTTTTGAATAAAATAACCTGACCGCTGACCGCTGACTGCTGAATACTTACTGTCCTAAATGTACTTTTGACGTCAATTTTTGTTAACAACCTAAATAGGCGTTGCACAATAACGGGATGATGTACCTATTTACTGAAGTTTGAACTGTAGACTATAAGCCACTTTCAGTTATGTGCAAAAAATGGTATCATCCCACAAATGTGCAACGCCCCTAAATAAAATAAAACCTTTTATTAAATCAGGAAAAAAACCTGAAACGATTGTCCATCCTGCCTTCAGCATAGCTGCCTTCAGCATAGCTGCCTTGCTGTAAAGACGCGCCTCAGGAATATTTTCAAGATGTTTACCCAAATTCATTATCTGATTCTTTCTAGAAGGAACGGTCGTTATCTGGTTGCCCAACCGAAAGCTGGTAGCCCAGAGGCTGGCGCTGGATATCTGTTGATGTTTCGCGAACACTTTGATGCCCTGAGTTATCTCAATACCCACGGTGCTGATTTAGCTGACCAATTTTCTGTAGAGTCGGTTTCTGGTAGTCAGTTGAAGAATTTGCTTGAACGGTGGGGGTTTGTTGGTGTGGGTGTTGTTCAAGATCCGTTGGTACCTCAAATTGAGTTTTTTTCTTACGGATAAGGGCTATTAGGTGACAGAACAAGACTATTCAACTAGTCCAAAAAATAGCGATCGCATTTTGTAAGCATTCAGCCGTCAGCCGTCAGCCGTCAGCTGACGTAACAGAGATTAAACCAATGCTTACTTGTTTTATTCAAAAGCTGATAGCTGATAGCTGATAGCTTACCGCATTTTCCCAAGCTCTCTGGCTTGACTGGGGATAATTGATACTCCTACTAACCGTCGTTCCCTGATTGATTTTTTTGAGCAGGCAATGATTGCGAGGACTGGTTATTCACGGAATTGATATTTCCTCTTGCTTGTCCATCACGACAACCATCACACCGCTGCTGGGCATATTGTTAATATGCATAGATTTTGTTTAAATTTTATTAAGGAGTAAATATAAGGAGTAACTATGAAAGACCTCACTGCTTATCGAAATATAGGTATCTTTGCTCATGTGGACGCAGGCAAGACAACTACAACAGAGAGGATACTAAAACTTACCGGGAAAATCCACAAAATTGGTGAGGTTCACGAAGGTGCAGCTACAACGGACTTTATGGAACAGGAACAAGAGCGCGGTATTACTATTCAGTCTGCCGCCACCAGTTGTTTCTGGAAAGACCACCAACTCAACATTATTGATACCCCAGGTCACGTAGACTTTACCATTGAGGTTTATCGTTCCCTCAAGGTTCTCGATGGTGGCGTTGGTGTTTTCTGTGGCTCAGGTGGTGTAGAACCCCAGTCAGAAACTAACTGGCGCTATGCCAATGACTCAAAAGTTGCTCGGATTATCTACGTAAACAAACTTGACCGTCTGGGGGCTGATTTCTACCGAGTTGTTAAGCAGGTAGAAGATGTACTTGGTGCTAAGCCTCTGGTAATGGTACTGCCGATCGGAACTGAGAACGATTTTGTGGGTGTAGTGGATTTGCTAACCCGTAAGGCATGGGTATGGGATGACTCTGGGGATCCGATGAACTATGAGATTCAAGACGTTCCCGCCAACATGGTTGATGATGTGGAAACCTACCGCGAGCAGTTAATTGAAATGGCTGTGGAGCAGGATGACGAGGTGATGGAACAGTATCTAGAAGGGGAAGAACCAGATCTCGAAAGCCTTAAGCGTTGCATTCGCAAGGGAACTCGTGAGCTGGCTTTCTTCCCTACCTACTGCGGTTCATCCTTCAAGAATAAGGGGGTGCAGTTGGTACTTGATGCTGTAGTTGACTACCTGCCGAATCCCACTGAAGTCAAACCCCAACCAGAAATCGATCTAGAAGGTAACGAAACCGGTACACTTGCCTATGTTGACCCAGAAAAACCTTTGCGTGCCTTGGCATTTAAGATCATGGATGACCGCTTTGGCGCTCTGACCTTTACCCGTATCTACTCAGGAACCTTATCTAAGGGTGACACAGTACTTAATACCTTCACAGGTAAAACTGAGCGTATTGGTCGTTTGGTAGAGATGCATGCCGATTCTAGGGAAGAAATTAACTCTGCCCAGGCCGGTGATATTGTGGCCATCGTTGGGATGAAAAATGTCCAGACTGGGCATACCCTCTGTGACCCGAAAAATCCTGCTACTCTGGAGCCGATGGTCTTCCCAGACCCGGTGATTTCCATTGCGATCGCACCTAAGAAAAAAGGTTCCTCTGAGAAAATGGGCATTGCCCTGAGCAAGATGATTCAGGAAGACCCATCTTTCCACGTTGAAACTGACCAGGAAAGTGGCGAAACTATCATTAAGGGCATGGGTGAGCTGCACCTAGACATTAAGGTTGATATCCTGAAACGGACTCATGGCGTTGAGGTGGATGTAGGTAAGCCCCAGGTTGCATATCGTGAGTCCATTACCAAGCGCATCGAAGACAGCTATACCCACAAGAAGCAGTCCGGTGGTTCTGGTCAATATGGTAAAATCGATTACGTTATCGAGCCTGGTGAACCCGGTACTGGCTTCCAGTTTGAGTCCAAGGTGACTGGTGGTAATGTCCCCAGGGAATTTTGGCCTGCTGTGCAAAAGGGCTTTGAGAATAGCATTCAAAAGGGTCTGTTGGCTGGATTCCCTTGTGTGGACTTCAAGGTTACCTTGACTGATGGTGCCTACCACCCCGTAGACTCATCGGCTATTGCCTTTGAAATTGCGGCCAAGTCGGCTTATCGGCAATCCTTTGGTAAGGCTTCACCTCAATTGTTAGAGCCAATTATGAAAGTGGATGTATTCACACCAGAAGATTACATGGGGGATGTAATTGGTGACCTCAATCGCCGCCGTGGGATGATTAAGTCTCAGGAGAAAACTCTTACTGGTGCTCGCATTAAGGCAGATGCACCGTTGAGCGAGATGTTTGGCTATATTGGTGACCTGCGTACTATGACATCTGGTCGTGGTCAGTTCTCGATGGAGTTCTCCCACTACGCCCCTTGCCCAAGTAATGTGGCAGAAGAGGTAATTAAGGAAGTGAAGGAACGTGAGGAAGCTGCTAAATAATCTTTTGATTTAAGTAGAGTTCCTGGCTGGTTTTAGACTGGCCAGGAACATCGTGTGATCAATGATTAAGTCTGTGCCATCACCATCCCCATCAAGGCAATTACCGAAGCATTGTAATCAATAGCATATTCATTAGTAGCCCAAGACCGCTCATCATCTACATAACTCAACATTCCCAAGCCTTTAGGCGCAATCCCATCCTGGGCATCAGTATTAGGACCCCCTACCATCAGACCAGGGATGACAATTCCTTTAGCTCGGGAAATCCGGTGATGAACATGACGCACCGAGTTGCTACCAACACGGGTAATAAAACAAAGATTAAAATGATTGCGCCCCAGTAAATAATCTAACTGCTCAACAGCTGCCTTGTAGTAGCCTCGATTGCCAGTGATGCGGTAGGCATAGAGTAGAGTAATTCCTTCCTCAGCTATCTTATGATTAGATGCCCAATGGAATTTATCAATAGTTAAACGGTAGCCACTACGGTTAATCTTTTCCATCAGAGTATCCGCCCTTCGCATCAGCCTAGCTGTTATTTCTAATTTCAGTTTGTCTGACCCTTTCCTTTGTTTCTGCACCAAATAGTTAACCATTGCTAGAGGAGACGGATCTTTCCAACCAAACTCACCATAGTCAAAGGCCGTGATAGTTTTAGCTAAGTATTTCTCGTAGCTAGTATCCCCTGTAGTAATAAACAGTTCTACGGCTGCCCAGAAGCGGTCATCTTGATCTGTTTTTAAGGATTCTTGCTGATCCCACTCTCCAAAAAGATACTTACCTGAACCGGTGTCATCTCCTTCTTGCCAATCCACCTTCATAGATCGCTGTTTTCGGAGAAACCCCCAGGCTTTCTGAGCTGCTTGTAAGTAGGTTTGAGCCTGTTGCTTGTCAAAGGGACTATAAACTCTAGCAGCCATTGCCATTACTGCTGCAAACTTGCCAGTCTCAGGTGTCGAGATTCCAAAAGTGTACCGTGGCTGAGTATCTTGATTGGGTAGAATTTCCCCTGGCCATTTTTTTCCTGACAGCTTGCGGTAGACAGCACCATCCTCTCGCTGCATCTTCAGCAGCCAATCTAATCCTACTTTGACCTCATCGAGTAGGTCAGGTCTACCATTGCCGCTTTCTGGTATAGTTAATTGGTTGTCCCTAAATAATTTAGGATATTGCTCGTACAAGCTTAACAAGCGTCCGATGGTGACTGTCATTGGCGCAACATATTTACCAAAATCCCCAGCATCATGCCAGCCACCTTGGGCAGATTTGAAGTCTCCAGCTTTATTAATCTCATCGTTGTGGGCAATAATCCCATCTTTGAGATGGCAGGGGGGATGTTTGACTCCAGATACTGAATCATTTACAGCAACACCGCACCGTTGCAAATAGTAGGACCGGAGTAGCTTTGTAAAGGTATCCTTATAAATTTCCTTACCAATGCCAAACGGATAAGACTGACTATAGCCGTATTTGAGGTAATAGCTACCTGATTTATCGTATTTAGTAAAATCAATAACCGTAATTTTATCATTACTGGCTTTATCCTTTACGGAGTTTCCCAGGTTGGTCACAAAAACCGTTTTGTGAGTGATTAAATCAACAAGTTCAACCTGCTTGTTTTCCGAATTGGGGGAATTGATTAAGAACGCCAACTTAGGCCCAGTTGGGTAATAACCTATTTGATTGATAACAATTTTTCCTCTAGCTGCTGGATTATAGGGTTGAGCATTAAGCTTGGAAAAAAATCCATAAGCGATCGCACTGATCCAGCCGATAAAAAATCTTCTATCTATTTTCATCGTCAAGCTTTTACTTCCATGATATCTTGATTATGGGTCTTTTGGAAATTTTCCAGAACGAACCTCTGTAGTAAACTCCTGCACGGCTTGGGTTATTACCTGGCGCAAATTCACATAAGACTTAGCAAAGGGTGGCTGGTGCTCGGAAAGCCCTAGTAAATCCGCTGTCACTAACACCTGGCCATCACAGTGTGGTCCGGCTCCAATGCCAATGGTGGGAATAGTTAATTTTTGTGTAATTGACATTGCCAAATCGCTTGGAATATGCTCTAAAACGATAGCAAAGGCACCAGCTTGCTCCAATGCGATCGCATCCTGCAAAATCCGCTCCCCAGTTTCCGGTGTTTTTCCTTGTTGCCGTAAACCCAGCCGATGAATAGACTGCGGTGTTAAACCTACATGACCCATCACCGGAATTCCCACAGCGCTAAGCCTCCCCACCGTTTCAGCCATGGCAGGATATCCTCCCTCCAACTTCACTGCCACTGCCCCAGTTTCCTTCAACACTCGACCGGCAGAGTGGATTGCCTGCTGAGGACTTTCCTGATAACTCAAAAACGGCAAATCACAAACCACTAATGCCCGTTTAACACCCCGACACACCGCTTTGGCATGGTGAATCATGTCCTCAAGGGTCACTGGCAGCGTTGTCGAGTAACCCAGCGTAACCATTGCTAGAGAATCCCCGACCATGATTATGTCTACTCCCGCTTCATCCAACAGCTGAGCGATCGCATAATCCGCAGCAGTCAGCACCACAATCTGGCGCTCCTGTTGTTTCCATTGATTCAACTGCTTGATAGTAACTGCCATAACCAATAATAGTTTCGGTCAATCCGATTAATAATTCTCAAAGATGCTTATAAAAAAAGTAAACCGAACTATGGAAATCTTTGTAAAGAAGCGTGAACTACTGACTTCAGTGTAATGTGATCGTTAGCTATCAGCTATCAGCTCTCAGCTATCAGCTCTCAGCTCTCAGCTCTCAGCTCTCACCCAAAGGCCTGTGGCCAAGCTACACCGAACAGTTTTTGAATAAAATAAGCTGACCACTGACGGCTGACCACTGACGGCTGACGGCTGACGGCTGACCACTGAATACTTACATCTCATCTGTGCAACTGATTTATGACCTATTAATACTATATGGGTTAATTACGGTAATCAAGAAGGTTGAAGAATACTGCTTGAGTAGGGAATACTAAAAATGAAGCTTCCTCGATCAGGTTCCCTATGTCAGAGCCTCTAATTTCTGCCATCATCTGCACCCACAATCGCGAACAATATTTGGGTGCCGCCATTGATAGCGTGCTACAGCAGGATTTTGCCGATTATGAAGTAATTGTGGTCGATAATGCGTCAAGCGATCGCACCCGTAACATTGTTGACCAACGCTTGGACAACTCTCGACTAAACTATGTTTATGAACCCGTACTTGGTTTATCGGTGGCTCGTAACACTGGGGCTGCCAGTGCCTGTGCTGGTATTTTAGCTTATCTGGATGATGATGCCGTTGCCAGTCCCCGTTGGCTTAAGACAATTTACGAAGCTTATCAAAGTAACGAAAAACTGGCAATTGCTGGTGGTAAAGTTACCCTATTGTGGCCAGATGGCATTACCTCTCCCTCCTGGTTGTCACCAGACCTAGCAGGAAATTTGGGAGCTTATGACCTAGGGGAAACCCTAATTCAGATCCAAAATCCTGGTTTGACTCCCAGAGGTTTAAATTACTCGATCAGGCGGACTTTCCTGGAGAAAATCGGTGGTTTTGATGTCAATTTAGGTCGTGTGGGGAAAAATTTATTATCTAATGAAGAGTTACATATGACAGAATTAGCTCTCCAGGATGGTTGGCAAGTTGCTTATCTACCTGATGCTCTAGTGGCTCACAATGTTGCCCCAGAACGAATCAATAAACGTTGGTTTTTGAATCGTGGTTGGTGGCAAGGTATTAGCGAGTGTTACCGTGAACAATTGGTTGGTCGTGCTGGTACTGCCCAATTGTTACGGGGAGGTGAACGAATGATGCGAGGAATCTACAAATCCTTCAAGCACTTCCGCAATCCAGCTCTTCGCTTTGATAATTTCGTTTATGCCTATGGTCAAATCGGTTATCTGAGTGCAGTAATTAAAGGAATGCTACCAAAACATCCGGGAACGTGAGATCCCCTCTCTTTTAAGGAGGAGATGAAACGGACGCGACGGGTTTTAACCCGCCGTGTCCCTCTGCTTAGGTTCATAAAATTTGGATATTAGACTTCTGACCAACTCAGATGGAGTCATCCCACGCCGTTCTGCTTCTTGCTTTAATTGCATTTTTTTTAATTTATTAATTCGGATCATCAATCGTTCGTCTTTCATTTTTGGAATACTATTTGCGCGCACGAATGTTACGATTCTAGTAGGAGGCAATCAAATGTACAAGACGATTCCAGTAAAAGCAAACTTGACAGAGGAAGAGCAAGCTTTTTGGGTATTTCAATGCCAACAAGCGAATAGTCTGGTAAATTGTGCTATCTATTACTCCAAACAAAAACATTACACCTGGTTAGAACAGCAAGAAGAAGCTTTTACGACTTACTGGCGAGAGGATGATCTTAGATATGGGTGGAAAACCTATAAATGCAGTGTCAAATATGCCGAACTCTGCAAGAATCTAAAAGAGAATCCTCACTATAAGGCGATGGCAGCTCAGTCGGCACAACAAACTCTCAAGACTGTAGCCGAATCAATCAATAGCTACAATCAGTTAGTCGGCCATTATTACAAGGGAAAAGTCGATAGACCAAAACTGCCAAGATACAGAAAGAAAGGCGGATTGGCAGCTGTAACTTTCCCTAGACAAGCTCTTGGTTATAAGTCAGGGTTGTTCTACCCTTCGATCAGCAAAGAAACAAAACCTGAGTTGATCACCGAGATTACCCTGGAGCCGCCGGACTTTATAGATCCGGACTGGGTAAAACAGATAACTGTTCGTCCGTACCTTGGGCAACTTTGGATCGACTGGGTAATTGATGACGAGAAGCAACCAATCTCTGATAACCCCAACCTCGACTATTCCCAAGCGTGGAGTTTTGATCACGGCGGGACGAACTGGCTGACTGGGCTTTCAACCCTTGGCAAGAGCCTGATAATTGACGGTCGAAAACTCAAGTCAATGAATCAGGGCTACTGCCGGTTAGTCGCCAAGTACAAACAGGGGAAACCAGAGTTTTACTGGGATTCCAAGCTAGATCGAGTGCAGCGGAAACGAAACAACCAGATACGGGATGCGATTCGGCGAAGCCGACGCTACGCGAACAACAAAGCTGCTAGATTCATTATCAATCGGTGCTTAAATGATCGCATTGGAAACCTAATTATCGGCTGGAACGAAGAACAGAAAAGCCGTTCTAATATGGGCAAACGTGGCAATCAGAATTTCGTAGTCATCCCGACCAAGAGACTAATCGAACGGCTGAAACAACTTTGCCCTGAGTACGGCATTAAACTAACAATTACCGAGGAATCGTACACCAGCAAAGCGTCTTTCCTTGACGACGATCCATTACCAAAATATGGTGAAAAACCCAACGGGTGGAAACCGTCAGGATGTCGGGTAAGGCGTGGTTTGTATAAAACTTCTGAGGGATACCTGGTAAATGCCGACTGCAATGGTGCGGCCAACATTGCCAGGAAAGTAGCCACACAGCTAAATATAGACCTAGCTAAGGTGGGTAGAGGGAGCTTGACACTCCCACACCGGTATGAAATTTTCAAGTCACTGAATAGATCGTACCGCACAAGAAGTGAACAGGCGCGGTTTTAATCCGCCTCGTAACAACCTTGTAGAATCCTCCGTGCTTCAGCCGGGGGAGATGTCAAAAAGGAGCAACTCCTCTCTATCCCACAATCAGTCCAGTCATTAATGAGACTGGATAATAGGTTCCCTTTGCTATAGCACAGATAATTTTGGTTGATTGTTGACTGTTAACTGTTGACTGATAAGCCTTAATTTTAGTTAAGGCTTGCTGTTAGTTATTCTAGGCCAATAAACTTTTCATAAAACGTCCACAATTGCAGGTGTTTAATTATGAAATCCCCTAACACTAAACTTCCGGTATCAGTTCTAATTCCAGCCAAAAATGAAGAGGCTAATTTACCAGCTTGTCTTGAGAGTGTTAATAGAGCAGATGAAGTGTTTGTTGTCGATTCCCAAAGCAGCGATCGCTCCCTTGAAATTGTGGAAGAATATGGTGCAAACCTAGTTCAATTCTATTTTGATGGGTTTTGGCCCAAAAAGAAAAACTGGAGCTTAGACAATCTTGAATTCCGCAATCAATGGGTATTAATTGTTGATTGTGACGAACGCATTACTCCAGAACTTTGGGATGAAATTGCTGTGGCAATCGACAATGCTGATTATAACGGCTACTATATCAATCGTAGAGTATTCTTCCTAGGGAAATGGATTCGCTTTGGTGGCAAATATCCAGACTGGAATTTACGGTTATTTAAACACGAAAAAGGTCGCTACGAAAACTTAAAAACGGAAGGAATTCCCAATACTGGAGACAACGAAGTTCATGAACACGTTGTCCTACAAGGCAAAGCTGGCTATCTTCAAAATGATATGCTGCACATTGACTTTAAGGACATTTACCATTGGCTAGAACGGCACAATCGCTACTCCAATTGGGAAGCTCGTGTCTATCTAAATCTACTAACAGGTAAAGATGACTCTGGCACCATCGGGGGAAATCTGTTTGGAAGCGCCGTGCAGCGTAAGCGGTTTCTGAAAAAAATCTGGGTTAGACTACCGTTTAAACCAATACTGCGGTTTATTTTGTTTTACTTTATCCAGCTGGGCTTTTTAGATGGAAAAGCTGGGTACATTTATGGACGCCTGTTGAGTCAGTATGAGTATCAAATTGGTGTCAAACTCTATGAGTTACAAAAGTTTAGCGGTAAGCTGAATGTAGAAAAAACTGAACCAGCACAGACACCAGTAACGCCAAAGCCATCAGTTGTCTCTCCAAATCCCTGAGACTCGATTAAGAATTAAGAATGTAGAATTAAGAATTAAGAATGTAGAATTAAGAATTAAGAATGTAGAATTAAGAATTAAGAATTATCCATTCCGCATTCTCCATTCTACATTCTGCATTCTCCATTCTACATTCTACATTCTAGATTATGACTAATGACTTAAGTAAACTACCAGCGTTAGATTTACCACCCTTAGTGGATTTACGCCAGTACGACCAATCTTGGTTTGACCGAGGACGTCCGGGCTGGTTAATCTTACTCTGGTGGTTGGTGCAAGCGATCGCATTTCCCTTAAGTCCTCATAACTTCAATGGCTTCCGCCGATGGCTGCTACAACTATTTGGAGCCAAGATTGGTACTAATGTCATCATTCGACCCACTGCTCGTTTTACTTACCCGTGGAAAGTAGAAGTTGGTGACTACAGTTGGATTGGAGATGATGTGGTTTTCTACAGCTTGGATCGGATTCGGATTGGTAGTCATTGCGTTATTTCTCAAAAATGTTACCTCTGTACTGGTAGCCACGATATGAAAGACCCAGCCTTTGGTTTAATCACATCTGAGATTAGTGTTGGTAATGGAGCCTGGATTGCCGCCGATTGCTTTGTTGCCCCCGGTGTCCAAATTGGAGCCAATGCGGTTATTGGTGCTCGCAGCACTGTGTTTAGTAATATCCCAGAGCAGCAAGTATGCTGGGGGATACCAGCACGTCCTCGCTATCGACGGGAAATCGAGGAGAGAGGGAGTAGGGAGTAGGGAATTAAGAATTTAGAATTTAGAATTTAGAATTTAGAATTTAGAATTTAGAATTTAGAATTTAGAATTGGGAGTCAGGAGTCGGGTGTCGGGTGTCGGGTGGAAAGTGTAGCTATTCAACCGGAGAAGATCATATAGCAGTCGCCAGGGCAGTTAGGACATGACAAAAGTCTCACACCCTTTGTAAGCGATGCAGAGGTGCGACCCGTGGCGAATTTAATTCGCCAACGGAAAAAGCACCTAAGCGGTCTTGGGGGTTTCCCCCACTCGCTATTGCATCAAGAAGCGCAAGAGTTTGACTTCTGACTTCTGACTTCTGACTTCTGCTATACAAGGGGAAGTTAACCAGATCCGGAAAAATTGTTGATAAGTTTCCGGATTTTCATTTTGCCAAAAGAAAAAGATAGTGGACCACTTTAAGTCAGGATTCCATAGTCATGGTTCACAAATTCATTTTCCAAGGTTCAGCTTACCTGTTGTCAGCGTCCGTGATGTGGCAAGTGCTTCCCGCAACAGCCGGAATAGTACCTGGGAAGCATGACAATAGCAATGTTCGCACCTTCAAGATTGCTGGATTATTCGATGAGCTCCGCCAAATCCGTCGAGATGTCCAAGAAGTAACCAATACCATTCGTGAAGGCAGGCGTATAATCCAAGGCACACGCGGAGTGGTTGATGAGTTTGATCAACTTGGGGACGACCTCAACTCTGGACGAGTGGTACAGTCTTCTAACAATAATCCCTGTCGCAAAAATCGGTCTCGGAAATCGGTTGCTATCAATGAGCAGGTGATTTGCACCAAAGACGGAGCCTATGAGTTAAGTCAGGAATTGCGTAAGGTACTGATGATGACACAAACTCGAAACCTCTATATTGATGAGTTTTACGGCAAGTTTTTGGACAAAGTCTTTAATCGTCCTGTTGAGTTTATGTTCGAGAATAAGGAGGAGATGACCTTAGATAATCTTACGAAAGTGCTTGCTCTCTATGATCAAAAACGGTGGGATTATAGCAAAATCACACAGATTCTTTTCTCTCCCTCGACTAGTAAGGCTACCTTGATGTTTGGAAAACGCACCGAACCGGAAATTGTATCTGTCCCTGATTCTATTGGTGAGTTTTCAGATTCCGTATTTAAAATCAAATCTAAGTCTCCATTTTTGAATCAAGAATAAGTTAACACGTAAGCTATCAGCGGTCAGCGGTCAGTGGTCAGTGGTCAGTGGTCAGCCGTCAGCCGTCAGCCGTCAGCGGTCAGCCGTCAGCCGTCAGCCGTCAGCCGTCAGCCGTCAGCTTATTTTATTCAAAAGGTGTTCAGTGTAGCTTGGCCACAGACCTTTGGCTGATAACTGATAGCTGATAGCTGATAGCTGATGGCTGATAGCTGATAGCCAATAGCTGATAGCTGATGGCTGATAGCTGATAACTGATAGCTGATAACTGATCGCTAATAGCTGATAGCTGATAGCTTATGGCTGATAGCTTATGGCTGATAGCCTTAATCACTAAAACTAATTTGTGGTCCTTTTGGAACAATACCAGAGGGATTAATAAAGGGATGACTCCTATAATAATGCTGCTTAATGTGGTCAATATTACAGGTTTCCTTTACCCCTGGCTGATGATAAAGGTCTTTGAGATAATTCCACAAATTGGGATAATCCAGAATTCGTTGCCAATTACATTTGAAATGGAAATAGTAAACTGAATCAAAGCGTAGCAGAGTGGTAAACATACACCAATCGGCTTCAGTAATGCGATCGCCACAGAGATAACGGTGTTTACCTAACACCCCTTCCCAATAGTCAAGGGCATCAAAGAGGTCAGTTACTCCTTCTTCATAAGCTTGCTGACTAGTAGCGAATCCGGCTCGATACACACCATTATTAATAGGTTGGTAAATGGCATCAATCGTTTTATCAATCTCTTCCCGTAAATTCTCCGGATAAAAGCTGATATCCGACTTAGCAATCCCGTCGAACTCTAGGTCAAACATCCGAATAATCTCACGGGATTCATTGTTAACAATTGTGCCAGTTTCCTTATCCCAAAGTATTGGAACTGTCACCCGTCCGGTACAGTTAGGGTCAGCTTTGATATAAACTTCCCGCAAATAGCGAGCACCATTGACTGTATCAGGGATACAACCAGGCCCATCGGAAAATTCCCATCCATCTTTATCCATCAATGGGTCAACAATGGACAGGGTAATCGCTTCCTCCAATCCCTTTAAGGCTCGCATAATCAGAGTGCGATGCGCCCAGGGACAAGCATAGGAAATGTAGAGATGGTAGCGTCCAGAGGCTGGTTTATAGTCTGTGGAGCCATCAGCACGAATCCAATTACGGAACTTGGTGGGATTACGCATGAATCGCCCTTGGGGGTCTTGCTGATAGACTTCGTTAGTCCATTTTCCGTTAACGAGCATCCCTGTTGCCATAGTTTTCCTCTGTTCGTTTAGCGTGGCCAACGGCCATGGTATTTTTTTTATACTATCTATTGCTAAGGGAGTCGGGAGTCGGGAGTCGGGAGTCGGGAGTCGGGAGTAGGGACTGCATCCCTTAAAACCCTCTTTGCTTTTGGTTTTTAGCTTTCTCGGCATTGCTGAATCTTTGGATAAAACTGAATGGCTAGCTATGAACAGGCGCAGTTATCGTTATGGTAGGGAGCAGTGGAATGGGTGGTGAGGGGCGGTATTGGTTTTTAGCCAGCACCTGTGGTGATAACCCGTAATAATTCTTTACAAAACTCTGCGTCACGTTTCGCTTCCTGTGGTCTCTTATTTATAGAAACCAAGCTTTCCAAGAGCAAGCGCTTTTGAAAAGTAGATCAAGGAACGCCTATTAGATACCTGGAAGTTTGTCACTATGTTTAGTCAATGTGAAATTTTAGAAGATTCCAAAGAACAACTCAAAACAATAGTGCGAGAAGTCTGTGAGCCAGATAATCTTCCGGAACAGCCAGAGCTTTTTGAGTTGGTTCAAGAGTATTACCAGCTCGCGACTCAAAAAGAGCTTGCCCAAGAAGATGGTAAGAGAATGGCACAAATGTTTGAGCTGGCAGTATTAGATCTGCAGTTTGACCAGTGCATTGACAAGGTAGATCAGCTGATCAGCCAGTCCTTGCAGTCTTCTCCCTCTTCAGGTTGCTCTGGTCTCCTTTCCCTAGAAGAGTTTATCTATCAGGTAAATGCCATAGCGCCCCAAGAAATGAGTATGGAGAGGTTCAAAGACCTTGCGGTGAAGCTTAATTTGAGTAAAAAGCTAATCGAGCAATCTATTAGTTTTAAAAAGAGTGACTACCATACCCACTTAGTTTGTACGACCCCTTTTGGTAATATTTCTGTTATTTCTTGGGAGCCGGGTCAGTTTTCACAAATACATGTCCACGAAGATAAAATTACCATAATCCGTGTCTACAAAGGAACCCTTACCCACCGCTTTTATGATCCAGTGGAGCACTTGCACGGAAAACAGGGCTACCGAACAAAGGACGAGAAAAAGTTCATAGAAGGTCAGTTAGTCTGCGTTGGATTTCATCAGACTCACCAGCTTGCTAACGAGTCTCAAGAGAGACTCGTTACTGTGCATGTTCGGTTCTTCAAACAAAGACTTATATCCTGTGAACCCTTAGAAAATTGTGAACCGGATAAGTCTCGTCCTGATTTAGTTGATAGGCGAAAATGATCGGCTTGGCGCTTGCTGATCACAATTTAGTCTAGCTTTTTGTTATTGGGCAGAGCAGAAAATATTTTTCTAGCCTGCCCTATCGACGACGATATAAGTGATTTCATTTACACCAGTGTGCATTATCAGGAAAACAATTCAAATGCTAAAACCCCAAACAGATCAAAATTGCTCCGATCAGGGTGAAATGATGGAACAGGAAGAACTTGCCAACCTTTTAGATTCACTATCGATTAAAATAAAAGTTTGGCTGTGCCAATTTAATCTTAATAGCAAGTATACCCATAAAGACATTATAAACGATGTCTTTTTACTTGTCCAAAAACTAATCGAATCCGGGAAACTAGAGTCCTATTTAGACGTTGATGAGGGACTTTACCTGGTTATAATTAAGGGTGAATTAAGAGAGCCAATTATTAATCCAAAAGCTTGGGTCCGAAAAGTTATCTTGAATTACATAAGGGGACTCCACCGTGATCATAAGAGGTTTTTAGATATTAGTTCCCAACAGTGGGAAAGTTCACTCTCGATTGGTCAGAGTAATGTGCTTCCATTTGCCCGTCACACTCACCCTATGCAGTATATAGAGAACGTGGAAGTATGGGAGAAGATAACACAACTTCCTGATCAAGACTCAGAAATTTTGGAGTTGTTCTATTTTAAAAAGCTTTCCTGTGCTGAAATTGCCAGTCATTTAGAACATAAGGGCTATCCCCGGTATACGGCAGAAAATATTCGGCAAAAAAAGTTTCGAGCACTCAATAAGCTTCGCAAACTTTATTTATAAACGGGATTGGTGAGCAAAATAAAATTCTAGATAGGGAGCATCTCATCGGGTGCATCTCATTTTTGCTGTTTGACACGGTGGTGCGTTACGGGGCGGGCTATCCAAAGCCTGGCTACGAAGCGGAAAATGAGCCCCCCCTAACGCACCCTACACAACTTTTTTACAAATATGAGATGCACCCCATCTCATCTTTCTAAACAATAAAGTAAGTGTGGTTGTGAGGAGTGTGGTTGTGAGGAGTGTGGTTGTGAGGAGTGTGGTTGTGAGGAGTGTGATTATTGTAGGAATTTTATTATGATTTTTGCCTAATTTCAGGTATTGATATGCACCCTATAAATAACTAGTAATTGTAGTTAAATTACAAAGATGACTGTGAAACTGTTAGTACACAGGCACTTTTGTGCGTTTATTAGCTATGAAAAAAAAATGTTTGAGTTTGTCACGTTGGGCAATATTTTTACTCTCTTTAATAGAAACCTTTAACTAAAGTAAAATCGGGGTAAGGCGACATGAATAGCAAAGAACTCCAAGAAAGGTATGCAGCAGGGGAACGAGATTTTTGTGCTATCAACCTAGTTCAAGCTAATCTGAGTGGTATCAACCTTAGTGGTGTGAATCTGAGTCGAGCAGATTTAAGCGGGGCTAACCTGAGCCGAGCTGATTTGAGTGGGGCTAAGTTGCGTTGTGCGGGATTGGAAAAAGCTAATTTGACTGATGCCAAGCTTCACAGGGCAAATCTAGGTCGAGCGAAACTTGCTGGAGCAAACCTAAGTGGAGCAGATTTGAGAGCTGCCAATTTCAAGGGTGGGGATCTCGCTGAAGTAGACTGGAAGGATGCAGAAGTATGGGGTACGGTTATGCCTGATGGTAGGGTTGTTTCCTGATTTACTCAAGATTTAGCTTCCTAGATGCCTACTGGCAATCATCTCCAGATAAAACGCCGTTGCTTAATCATGGAATGATTAAGCAACGCTCCTTTTTCCCTAAGAAAGCTTAGTCAGGAATTCTAAAAATGTTTTAGTTCTTGGTGTTAAGAGGGTACAACAAACAACGCACATGCTCAGTCAGAAAACAAAAACTACAGATATAGGATTCACTCACGAAGATTTTGCTGCCCTTCTGGATAAGTATGATTATCATTTTAGCCCAGGGGATATAGTTCCGGGTACGGTATTCAGTCTAGAGCCGAGGGGCGCTCTGATTGACATTGGTGCGAAAACCGCCGCCTATATTCCGATTCAGGAAATGTCAATAAATCGAGTTGATAATCCTGATGAGGTTTTACAATCCAACGAAACACGGGAATTTTTCATCCTGACCGATGAAAATGAAGATGGACAGTTGACTCTCTCTATCCGTCGCATTGAGTATATGCGAGCCTGGGAGCGAGTGCGCCAACTACAAGCAGAGGATGCTACGGTGCGTTCTCTGGTATTCGCCACTAACCGTGGTGGAGCGTTGGTACGTATTGAAGGGTTGCGCGGTTTTATTCCTGGTTCTCATATTAGCACTCGGGCAGCCAAGGAAGATTTGGTGGCCCAAGAACTGCCCCTAAAATTTCTGGAGGTAGATGAAGACCGTAATCGTCTGGTACTATCCCACCGTCGTGCGCTAGTTGAGCGCAAGATGAACCGCCTAGAAGTCGGAGAGGTGGTGATTGGCTCAGTACGAGGAATCAAACCTTACGGTGCATTCATTGATATTGGCGGGGTCAGCGGATTGCTGCACATTTCCGAAATTTCCCATGATCATATCGATACGCCTCATAGTGTGTTTAATGTCAATGATGAACTGAAAGTGATGATCATTGACTTGGATGCTGACCGAGGTCGGATTTCTCTGTCAACAAAGCAGTTAGAGCCAGAACCGGGAGATATGATTAACAACCGGGAAGTGGTATTCGAGAAGGCAGAAGAAATGGCTCAGAAGTACCGGGAGAAGATGCTAGCACAAAAGCAAGGTATAACTCCAGAAAGTATGACTCCAGAAGCGGTTGAAACCCAAGAGCCCCAAGAGTCCCAAGAGCCCCAAGAGCCTCAACAAGTCCAAGAGCCCCAAGAGCCTCAAGAGCCTCAACAGGTTCAAGAGCCCCAAGAGCCTCAAGAGCCTCAACAGGTTCAAGAGCCTCAAGAGCCTCAAGAGCCTCAACAGATCCAAGAGCCCCAAGAGTCCCAAGAGCCTCAAGAAGACCCAGTGCCAGAGGGAGAGTTTGTAGCAGCTGCCATCGACGAGTAACAACCAGGTGCGGTAACAAGAATTAGCCGTTAGCTGAGGCTAATGGCTAATTTGTGTTTATGGCTGTGTTCCGGAACAAGAGCAAAGAACTTGGCAGGTGCGAATCTTGATCAACTAGCTAGTAGAATGAAGTTGATTACAATAAACAGCGGCATAAACCCTTGGTAACCATTCGTTGTGGGAAGGTGACTTTCCCCAATATTGAAGCAGTCATATTTGATAAAGACGGTACCTTAGAGGATTCACAAGTTTATTTAAGAGAACTAGCCTATAAGCGATCGCGTTTAATCGATGCCCAAATTCCTGGTATTGGAGAACCCCTCCTGATGGCCTTTGGTGTCCAAGATGACACCCTTGACCCTACCGGGTTAATGGCAGTGGGTAGTCGTCGGGAAAATGAAATTGCTGCTGCGGCTTATATTGCTGAGACTGGTCGGGGTTGGCTAGAGTCAA
>NZ_JAAHGN010000040.1:0-17648 GCF_010672485.1 Moorena sp. SIO2C4
TCAAATTTGTCCCATACCCTGCTCAGTGGAGCCAACTTGACTAAGGCCAATCTCAATCAAGCAGACTTGAGTGGTGCAATAGCAAGTGGCTGCACCATGAGAAACACTATCCTAACGGATGCGAATCTCAGAGGAGCAAGGATGAGTTGGACAATTCTCCATGGTGCTAATCTCACCAAGGCTAATTTATACCGAGCTAACCTGTGTTGGTCGAATCTTAGCGAGGCAATATTGATTGAAGCTGTTTTAATTGATGCTAATCTGAATCAGGCTAACCTGCGTGAAGCTAAACTTAGCAAAGCGATTATGCCAAGTGGCAGTCAGCATCAATAGTTGAACCCAGTTTTTGATCAGCCCTGGCTTGTTTCACACATCAAATCGAAACGCTATAGCAAAATTAACAACTGATATTATGTCTGGTTATAAATTACCACTTAATAATTACAAATAACCTGTTAATAATTAATTGTAAAATGTTACTAATTACCTTTTACAATTTACTAATTACCTGTTACCTGTTACCAATTACCAATTACCAATTACCAATTACCAATTACCAATTACCCTCAATCATTCCATTAATCAGCAAAGCTGTGCAACCCAAACCACTTATCCAGTAAAGGTCTTCAGCAGTAACAATTGTGCTAACTCGCAAAAGCCCTCAGATTCTTTAGCATAAGTGACATAGGCTGGCACGCATCTGCAACCAACTCGACAACATCCAGCCCTGGCCAGGGCATTAGACTCTGATTCGAGTGGAAAGTGTTCGACAATTCAAAAAGGGGAGGCAACACCGTCTGGAAAAGGAAACACGCTACTATGTTGCTTCTTACGCCCTTGTCTGCTGAGTCCTTTGCCCAGGGCATCCCTTGGATATTGGGGTGTAGAGAACAAGGTTGATTATGTGCGCTTCGGTTACTCAGGGTGAAGATGCTTCACGTATTCCCATGCATCAGTTACCTCAAATCTTTGCCGTTGCTCGTAACTTTGCTCTAAATATCTATCGTTCTCATGACTTTTCAAATATGGCTCAGGCTCAAAGACGGTGCCAGTTTGGACTAGACACACAAAGAGCGCATTTTCAGAAATGTTATAGCCCTGGAAACAAGCACTGTCTTTAACTAAGACTTTCAGCTAGTTTTGCGTTCACAACTCATTTAGAAACGCTATATCTGATCATTGTGTTGTTTTTTTAAATAAACTTTAACAAAAATTAACATAATGATCATGAATCACGTTTATCATGTGTATAAATAATACAAACACTAAATAAGTGAGGGCAATTCAAGGGAATCTGTTTGCAGAAGATGGCGAAGATGGGGAAGATGGGCAAGATGAAACTGGCGGAGATTTTAGTCATCGGTTGGAACCTCCGCAATTTTCCTGACCTCCTCTGACAAAATTTTATTTCTATGACAATGGGATGCACCTACTCAAATTACCCATGACTCATGACCCATTACCAATTCCTCATTACTAATTCTTCCCTAGCCATTACCTATTATTCAGGGGATTTATTTGTTGTAAATCTACCGAATAATTGGTATTTGCTATTAGTTGTCATGGAGTGCTCTACAGCTTTTTTAAAGCTTTCACAATTAATTGTTGGATTTAACGCCACAATGAAAAATTGACTTAAAGGGATTATAGAAATAGTTTTTTAGACATCCGAGGAAAAAGCTTTGCTGATCAACACTCCAAGATTCAACAAAACATCGGTTGAGCGATTAGTAAATTTTTGGTCAAATCGCTATGTACCCGATTTATCAATTATTGCTTCCAAAAATGGTGTTTTAAAGATTTATGATTTGCTAGAATTTGCTTCCAGAAAGGGGCGCAATAAAACGGTTACCAAGTTACAGCGTTTAATCCAGATTAACTGTGAGTGTGCGGGAATTAAAACAGATGCTATGTTCTCCTATATTCCTAATGTGGTTAATTTGACCGAGGCTAAGCGAATTGCTGAATTTGTTTGCTCCGTTTACGAAAAGGTACTGGAAATTTACCAAGAGCAATCACCGAATCCTAGTTTAATGGCAGCAATACGACTAGGGGAGACAATTAATTTCTTCACAGATTTCTCTAGCCCGTGGACAATGGTAGCGCTAGAGTTGCCAGCTATAGAAAAGCTAGCCACCTCTCTCGAACCTGTATTGCGGCAACTGCGGCAGCAACATATATCAGCAAAAGACCGTCGAGCCATTGGTTTTGTTACCACACAGTTTCACTTCAGCACTCAGTTAGTACTCAATCGGCTGACATTGCCAGAACAAATTTTGCTCAGTCCCTACTTTAAGTTTGTCGAGGAGCAAGTTTCTATCCCCTGGCAACGAATCTGTAATGCAGCGGCTTTGCATGATTTTAACTCACCTACCTTAGCCTTAGTGGAGCAACTCTTACCTGTTAGTCAGGATATTGCTCAGACTGTCTACCAACGCACAGAGGAATTGCACTCTGGTCATTTTAGCCGTCGGGGAGGGTTGGACGATCCAGGAATTAAGGCTTCGACTATCAGAGATTTAGAAATGTTCCAGGGTTACCTATGGCTATGTGCTTTGGAGGGGAATATGACATCAATAGAACAGGAACTGTTGCCGTTGTGTTTACTGGTATTTCCTAGCGTAGACGTAAGTTGGAAGCTGGCGGAAAAAATGTTGCAGTTGCTGGTGGATGAACTAAACGCTCGTATAGAGTCAGATCAGATGTACCTCTTGCTTCCTTATACTAAAGGACTGCTGGAGTTATTCTCTGACCTGGAGCAGAAGGCGTTATGATATCATCTAGCAGTCCTAAATCTTGGTGGCAGGAACAAACTTCGTCCCGGAAGCGGTCAGACTAGTGCAGGCAGGCAGAAATAATACCAATTCTTCAAAGTAGGACTACAGATGCAGATGGCCAGGGTGCATCTCATATTTGTAAAAAAGACGGGAAGTGTGGGGCCCGGGCGCGGGGCCCGGGCGCGGGAAGTCTGGAGATTTTATTAGAATTTTTGCCTAATTGCATGCATTAAGATGCACCCGATGGCCAGATGGGGAGATGGCCAGATGAAATTGATGTGTAGGTGTGTAAGCCCTAAGAATTGGTATAACTCCCCAGGCGGATCAGGTGGCTTACTGCAGAATAGGGCCAGATGTCAGTTTGAACCTAAAATCGCTAGTCTAACTGGTAGTAACCTTCTTTAGTTTCCTTATGGCTACCTTGGGCTTACATCATTTCGCACCCAAACTAAAAAAATATATAATTATAGCATTATCGGCTGCTATACTCCCGTTATGTTTTGCTAGTGTGACCTTATCCCAATCTAGTGATAATGATAATCCCAATCCATTGGAACTGACTGCTCCTGATCCCCTCCTTCCTTCCTTATCCCCAGACGAACCTCTCAACCCCTCC
The DNA here is from genome assembly GCF_010672485.1 of Moorena sp. SIO2C4. Classification (NCBI taxonomy): domain Bacteria; kingdom Bacillati; phylum Cyanobacteriota; class Cyanophyceae; order Coleofasciculales; family Coleofasciculaceae; genus Moorena; species Moorena sp. SIO2C4. Next base: position 3,394 of record NZ_JAAHGN010000040.1, read on the forward strand.
GAACGTTCTAGACTCAAGCAAGCGTTGGATGAACTGAATGCTGAAGCTGAAGCTGAATTCAAAGCTGGTAATCAATCCAAAGCCTTTGACATCTGGTATCGGGAAATCCGGCTGCGGCGAGTGCTAGGGGATCCCGTGGCAGAAGTGCAAACCTTGGGCAGAGTAGGAGGAGTTGCCTGGAATGAAAACAATAAGCAGTCAGTACAACTAATTACGGCACGCTTGGAAGAGATTCAGCAGGAAAATGAAGCAGAAGACTCGATCAATCTGCCACTGTTAAAAGCTTTGGGTAAGGCTTATGAACAGATTCGATTGCCAGGACAAGCTTTGACAGTCTATGAGCAAATTCTCGCTGATGCTCGAAACCAGGGCGATATGGCAGCGGTTGAGGCTACCTTGAAGACCATGGGTGAATTGCACATGGCTTGGTTTGATTATCCCAAAGCAGCAGAAACCTATGAGGAATTACTGGCTCAAGTTCAGACCGATGTTCCTTTGGAACCGCTTCGCGAACGCATAAATGAAGAAGTGGCTTATTTACAAGAGCTAGCTTATATCTACGACCAAGACCAACAACCGGACCAGGCATTGCCCAAAAAGCAGCAATTAGTGGACATTTACCTAAATCAAGGTAATGATACCCAGATTCCAGCCCTGAAAATTGCGATCGCATCTGACTACAACAGCCTCAATCAACCAGAAAAAGCTAGTCAAACCTATCAGGAAGCCTATTCCTTAGCCTGGTCTCTACAGCAGTTTGCCCATGCTAGCGAAGCACTACAACCTCTAGCACAACTTTACCTTACCTCTAAGCAGCCAGAGTTTGCCTTGCAAGTTTATGAGGTTTTGCTGCAAGTTGAACAACAGTCCTATAATTACTATGGCTTGATGAATACTTACGACAACATTGGTCAAATTTATCTGGATATGAACAATTATCCTCAAGCCTTAGCAGCATTTCAAAAGGGGCTAGACTTGGCTGAGTCATTGCAGCATCGAGAAGCTTATTTTGTCAATAAAATTCAGCTAGTCAATCGGCAAAATTTGTAGTAATATTTTAGGTCTATAGTTGTTAAAATAACGACTATAGTACAGGGAATCGGGAATCGGGAATCGGGAATCGGGAATCGGGAATCGGTACTTGTGTATCAAGTAGTTATCGATGAAGTTGGTATCTTGGCATTGCTGAATTAAGGAATGAATGCGCGATCATCTGTTTTTGTTAAAGCCCCCTAAATCCCCCAATTCTGGGGGACGCAAGAAAGTTTTGTTCCCCCACCGGTGCGCTTTCCGTCGGCGAATTAAATTCGCCACGGGTCGCACCGCAGAATTGGGGGGCTAGGGGGGCGAAACCATACCCATAATCAGGAACGCCGGTATATTTATACCAATGCTGGAAATTAGGAATAAAGATCAATTTCATTTCCCTATCTTCCTATTTCCCTATCTTCCCATTTCCCTATCTTCCCATCTCCGGAGCTAGACAACCGCTTCACTCCTCACCTTGATCTGAATCATCAGAGTCGCTCAAGAAATACAACAATGCACAAATAGCAGCAACAATACCTAACAATGGAGATTCACTAGAGAGGGTTAGAACTAGTAACACAATTTCCAGAAGGGTTTGGAAGCTTTCGAGATTGTTCATGAAAATTGTTTCAGGTGAACTACAATTTCATCAAACCCTGGGGCTAAAGCAGTTCAAACCTTGGAAGCTGTTGAGCTGACATGAGTTATGGCCAACTTATAATTCATTGCCGACTTGTACCTGAGTTGTACCTGAGTTGGGCTGAGTGACTATAAAAGATAGTTATAGTTTGAGTAGTTGATCAGACCGAACCTATGTCTCGCTCACTCAGAGTTCATCCCGAGTATATTGACCAGGTTAAATTAGCCCTTAAGCGCAACGGTTATCCTCGCCAGAAAGACTTAGCTGAGGAATTGGAGATATCTCTATCAACCCTCAATAATTACCTCAATGGCCGACCTGTCGATAACCTGAATTTTCAAGAAATTAGTGAAAAATTGGGACAAGACTGGAAAGCGATCGCTCTTCTAGATCTTGAAAGCACACCAAGCAATAGCAATGTTAATCCAGATCCGTGGAAACCGGATTTAGATCAGGACGAAGCTATCCCTGACGTTGACTATTATGTTGAACGTCCTCCCATTGAAACCACTTGTTATCAAACACTTTTACGTCCCGGTGCCTTGGTGAGAATTAAAGCACCAAGTCTAATGGGGAAGACCTTACTGATAGCTAGAGTGCTGAGAAAGTTGGTTGCCCAGCAGGGCTATCAAACTGTGTATATTAACCTGCACCTGGCTAACCACGCTGACCTTGCCAATCTTAATTCATTACTAAAGTGGTTTAGCTTCTGTGTCAGTGAGAGTTTAGGATTAGCTAATCGATTAGCTGATTACTGGTACGAAGGATTATCGACCAGTAAAATGGCTTGTACCAACTACTTTGAACGGTATTTGCTAAGGCAGGTTAACAGGCCAGTAGTCCTATGTTTGGATGAAGTTGACCGAGTTTTTCCTCACCGTGATGTGGCATCAGACTTTTTAGGAATGCTAAGGGCTTGGCATGAGAAAGCCAAGATGGGTAAACGTTTAGAACGCCTCCGATTAGTGGTAGTTCATTCCACAGAAGTTTATATTCCCGTGACATACTCCTACACTGATCTTTACAGATTCAGTGTAGGCTTCTTACCAAAACCACCTAACGGTTCGGTTACTCGGTAAGCTTTACTAGTGACGGGATGCCCCACCGCCAAATTCAATATATTCCTAGCCGCATTAACATCTCTATCCTCGATATATCCACAATGAGGACAGGAATGAATGCGGTCTTTTAATTCCTTTGGTACTTTTTGACCACAATTAGAACAGTTTTGACTGGTGTTCCGAGGATTTACTGCAATCGTGACCAACCCAGCATTTTCGGCTTTGGTTGACAGGATAGACAGAAATTGACCCCAGCCAGCATCTAGGACGGATTTGGCCATTTTAGTCTTAGCCAATCCCTTTATATTCAACTTTTCATGAGCAATTAGATCGTGATCATCTAACAACCCTTTAGCTGTCTTGAAATGAAAATCTTTTCTGGTATCAGCTACCTTTTTGTGAGCTTTACCTAGTTTAACAACAGCCTTCTTTCTGTTGTTACTGCCTTTCTTAGATCTACTGACAGCTTTCTGAATTTTCTTTAATCGTTTCTGAGCTTTCCGATAGTACTGGGGGATTTGCACCTCTGTCCCGTCGGACTTGGTCAAAAATGACTTGAGACCCATGTCTATACCAACAGGATTTGATACTTGTTCAATCGGGATCACCTCAGGGACAGTATCATCCTGTAATGACAAGGTCACATAGTATCCATCAGCTTTACGTGTAACCGTGGCAGTTTGAATTCTAAATCCGTCTGGAATTGGTCTATGGTAAACCATTTTGACCCATCCAAACTTAGGAAGGTTCAACCTGTTCCCTTGAATAGGGTTTTTGGAAAAAGCAGAAAAAGTTAAAGACTTATACCTGTTCTTACTCTTGAATCTGGGTTTGCCACTTCTCTTGCCATTAGAGTCACCTTTTATGAATCTCTTAAAGGCTAAATCAACCTTCTTGACGCAGTCTTGTAGTACATTGGCATGAATAGCTTTGTACCAGTGCCTATCTTTCTTTAATTGAGGTAAAGTTTTTTTCTGTGAAAAGTAATTAGGATTATTTCTAAGTTCAGGCAAATGGCAAATAAGAGGACAGGAGTTAATAGAGCAGCGATTTTGTTCGTACCAGCTAAACCTGTCAGCAAGTAAATAGTTGTATTGGTGGCGCAACATGTCCAGCCATCTTTCTATCTCCATCACTTGCAATTTTGTTAGTCTTAGTCTGTACTGGTACGCCGTTCTCATTGATTTCTCCTGTTTTTCGACCTACTATTAGTATAACAGTCGTGGCAACAGGTATCAACCCATAATGAAAGATCAAAAGCTCGTAGTCAGAGTGACCAATTTTGAGAAAAAGCAATTACAGGAAGAGGCTGTTCGCGTAGCGTGACCTACGGTCAATCGTAGGGGAATGACCTGCTCCGAATTACTCAGAAGCTTCATAGCTCGCCTCCCTGTGCCGAAAGACTCTGTGCAAAATTCCTCCCACACTCATACTACGTATTGAGATGTGGGGCTCCTTTTGCCAGAAAGCTGAACCTTAACGAATCCCCGTTTAATGTTGGTGTTCCGATTGAGTTACCGGAATTGACCCAAGAGCAAATTATTGAATTAGCGCAACAATACCAACTTGATTGTACAGCATCTGAGGTTGAGCAATTGCAGGGGTTAGTAGGGGGACATCCCTATTTAATTGGCGAATGCTTTAACCATCTCAAATTTAATGGTACTGGTTACCTTGAGCAAGTATTAAACAATGCTGCCACCGAAGCTGGGATTTATCGCAATCATCTACGACACCTCTGGCAGATGCTACAGCAACATCAAGCTTTGGCTGATGCCTTTAAAGATGTGATTGAGGCCAGTTGTCCGATTCCCTTAGAATCCCGATCAGCTTACAAACTACACAGTATGGGATTAGTGAATTTACAAGGACATCAAGTCACTCTCCGTTGTCAGTTGTATCGGGAGTATTTTCAAGCGCGATTCCAGCAGACCCCATGATGGAAACCCAGACTATGCAAATCTATCAAGTAGGCGGCGCATTACCCCTTAATGCTAGCAGTTATGTCAAACGTCAGGCCGATGAGGAGTTGTATCAATACCTAAAAGCAGGGGAATTTTGTTATGTCTTAAATTCCCGTCAGATGGGGAAGTCTTCTTTGAAAGTTCAAACAGTAAAACGGTTGCAACAAGAAGAAATTGTTTGTGCTTCTATTGATACTACCATGCTGGGGTCGCAACAGATTCCCCCACGGGAATGGTATGGCGGTTTGATTAGTGGGTTGGTGTCTGAGTTGGAACTCTACGACAGCTGGGGGGGCGACATGAGAGCTAAAAAGTAGACTGTATAAGCTTCATAGCTCTCATACCTCGTAAATAATTATCGAGCTTATGACGACTTAAACGCATCAAAGCATAAACTAATTCCCAACATTTATCCATAAAATTAATCCATTTGTGAGCATACATTCCAATATAAAAACTGCTATGCCTTTTAGTTAATCGCCCATAGTTTTTGACTCTAGTAACATAGTTCTGAACTCCTTTTTTATTAATTATTTCTCCTTTGATTGTGGCAATAAAATAAGCAAAAGACATGATGATAACTAAAGATATAAAACGTTTTCCGACTACATTGCTGCCTTCCATATTATATCCACCACTTTTATAATCTCGAAACATTTGTTCAATATTAAAACGTTTTTTATAAGCGGAGATTGCCTCAGAGGCTTCGTTCATATTTGTTAAAATAAACCAACCTTCTTTGGTCACGGATTTTCGATAACTTTTTTTCCATTTACAAGCGACACTAAATCCTGATATTTGTTGAGTTTTTGTGACTTTAACCTTTTCAAAAAATAATGAAATTCCTGGTTTTAACCCAGAGTTTTCTAAGGAGATCCACCCCTGATTTTTTAATTCAATTTGCTCAGATTTTTTAAGTCTTAAACAAAAGTTAAAGCCTTGTTTGTCGAGCCATTCAGCCAATTTTACTGAACAAAATTCTCGGTCTCCTAAAATTACAACTTTATAGTCATCAAATAGCCCTATGATATTTGAAACTAGTTGTTTCTGCTCCGAAAAGTTACTTGAGCCAAATTTTGATAGAAGTTCAAAATAAACGGGAAGTGCTCGGTTTTTATAAATTAAGCTAACCATCAATAAATTCTTGTTATTCCAATTAGTTCTATCGATAGCTAAATAAATTGTTTCCTGTTTATCAAATGTTTGATAGACCCATTCTCTAATAATTGGAAACCACAGTTTTTTGACTTTAAATATTGGTAATGACAAAAATCTCTGTAACTTTTTACGCCTTGAGTTACATTTAATAGGCAAAGGTAGCGGTGCAGCGCGGTCTTGGGGGTTTCCCCCATGAGCGACTGCACCAAGACAAGATTCAGCCATTTTTTCGAGTTTAACATTTTTGATATCTTGTACAATAATTACTACAAGGTAAAAAAACAATAATTGAGATTCGGAAAGTAGATTTTTTAGATGTTTTTGATATAATTCTTGTATCATTCTCGATTGGTAGGTCGTATTGACAATTTATGACCTATCTTTTTTTACCATAATTCGCTCAATTTAATATATATCAAGGGTTACAGGCCGCTTGTCGCCCCCCCAGCTACGACAGGTTTGATGAATACCATTGGCTTCAACAGCACCAAAAGATTTCTCCGGTACAGTGCTTTGGTAAGTTTATCAAAGAGGTATTGTTTGAATATATTGCTCAACCAATTGTTATTTTTATTGATGAAATCGATAGTGTTCTGCAATTAAGCTTCAAAGATGACTTCTTTGCCCTAATTCGAGCTTGTTACAACAAACGGGCGGAAAATTCTGCCTATAATCGCCTTAGTTTTGTGCTGTTGGGGGTGGCTACACCAGGGGATTTGATTGGAGATAAAGACCGAACCCCTTTTAATATTGGACGGGCGGTAGAGTTACATGGCTTTCAAAGAGATGAAGTTGAGCCGTTAGTCAGGGGATTGGCGGGACAGGTCAGCAACCCCCAGGCTGTTATCCAGGAGATATTAGACTGGACAGGAGGACAGCCCTTTCTTACCCAAAAGCTGTGTCAGTTGGTGGTTAGTTCTGCCTCGGTTTTCGATCCCTTAAAAAAGGGGGAGAAGGAATGGATTGAGAAATTGGTGCGATCGCATGTGATCTCGAACTGGGAAGCTACCGATGAGCCAGAACATTTGAAGACCATACGCGATCGCATTCTCAGTAATGAGCAACGGTCTGCCTACTTGTTGGAATTGTATCAGCAGGTGTGGCAACAGGGGGAAGTTGTTGCTAATAACAGTTTTGAGGAAGGTAAGTTACAGTTATCTGGATTAGTATTCAAGCAGAGAGTTGGAGCTTTTCCAGTTCTTAAAGTATATAACCGTATCTACCATCAAGTCTTTAATCAAGACTGGATTGAACAAGAATTAGCTGCATTACGTCCCTATTCAGAAGGGTTTAGGGCTTGGGTGGCGTCGGGATGTCAGGATGAATCGCTATTGTTGCGGGGGAAGGCTCTCAAGGATGCTCAGGCTTGGGCGAAAAGAAAGAATTTAAGTTATTTGGATCAGCAGTTTTTGGCGGCCAGTGAAAAGAAGGGGATTGAGGAGCAAATTGCTCAATTAGACAGAGAGAGGAAGGATCGGGAAGCGACCCAGAAGAGAAATCAGGTACTAACTGAGGCGAATCGGAAGGCTCAACGGCGGATTCAGATTGGCGCTGTGGTGCTCAGTATAGCTGTGTTGGGAGCAATTGTTTCAGGATTAGTGGCAGCAAAAGAAGTGATCATGGTAGCGGAAGCTAAAGCTGCTCATAAAAAAATCAAAGAAGATATCCAAACCATTAATAGGCTCTCTGAACTTGCTACAGAACTCCAACAAAAGGGGCTGTATTCTGAAGCACAAGAGGCATGGTTTCAAGTCAGTCAGTCTACACTAATCCAAGAAGACAAACGCAATATCAAGCAAGCCATGCTCCTAGCTTCGATTTCTTTAGCTAATCAGCAACTTAGTCAGAAGTATCAAGAAATAAAACAGAATAGTAAAGCAACCGAACGTTGGAATGAGGCTACAAAAAAAATTGAACAGATAGAAGAAAAAAATCTCTTATCCTCACAATCAAATGTAAATGTCCCCGAAGAATGGGCAATTTACGTTCATGTCAAAAGAGTCCAGGGGAGTATACTGAGGAAAGAAGGGAATATAGAGGAAGCATTACAAGCTTACAAGCAAGCCTTTGATAGACTTGATACTGCTTGGAAAAAGTTTCCAAACGTTGATCTCGATACAGAAATTCCTATACCTAGCTTTCTTCCTCAACAACAGTCAATACTTTCAACGAATGCCGTAGAAAATTTTCATCGAGAATACATTGAGTTACTATCTGAAAACGGTCAAGACTATCAAATGGTCAAAAACTCTCTTTTCAATCACTTCCTAGCTGAACTTCACTTCTTTATGAAGTCGGCAAACTGGAAAGATGCTGACCTAAAAAATGTTCGTATCATGCTTTACATAGCTGATCGAGAAAAAGAAGGTTGGCTCAATGTCGAACATATTGAACAATGCTCCTGCCAAAAGCTACTTACTCTTAACACCCTTTGGGTCAAACACTCAGATGGCAAGTTTGGCTTCAGTGTACAAAAGCAGATCTTGGACAAAATTATTGCTGAGCGTGGCTTACCCAAGGGAGAGTATGATAAATTATTAGATGAAACATGGTACGAGTGGTGGGAAAAAGTCAACTGGTTTGCAGAAATTTTCAACAAAAACAAAGCCGAGGAAGGTCACTTACCCTTGGCACCGTGGAACACCAAGGATAATCGTACTGCGACTTTCCGGGGAGGAGACCCCCCAGTGACTCCTTGGCGCAAGTCTTTTCTGAGTGTTCTATTCTCCCGTTGCGACTGGTAGACTTTAACATCCTGTAGCTAACCGCTCAAACTATAACCTTAAAATTATCAATTTTAAGGTTATCTTGGCGGTCATTTACTTACTAATTATCCCATTCTTCCGAATCATCAATCATACCGGGATTAATTAGGGTAATATCATACTCATCCATTTGATCTACTGGATCAGTTGGGGTATTCTCTCGCTTGAGTAGATAATATTTAGCACTGACCTTAGGCGCAAAAATTACCTCATCTTCATCTTCGAGATCATGGGCTTGAAGCTTACGACCATTGATTAAAATGCCATTGGAACTAGCCTTACCTTTGAGGTTACCATCAAAAATTCGGTAGTAGGGACTACCATCAGAACGTCTACGCCTTACTAAGGTGGCATGTCGGCGAGACACAAACTTTGAAAACAGGCGGATATCAGACTCTGGATCTCTACCGATAGAATATACCTCCTCTTCCAAAGGAATCTGCTTGCTTCCCTTGTCATCCTCAATAATCAATAAATGGTTGTGGTCAGATTGTGTAGCCATGAATCGCTCGTGATCAAAAGGGTAATTGGTTGAGAACAATGCTCTTATTTACTTACATTGACACAGCTCTCAACCAGCTTGCGACTGACTTAGGAATTGCACAGTAATAAGTTTACCATTTGTGCATACTAATTCAGAGGTGTAACTCTTGCTGCTCAAGGAATGGCGTTATTAAATCCTTGTTTCAACTAACCTGTAATAGGTAAGTTATTTTTGCGCGATTCCTTAGGTACTGATTTACCTAGAAAACTCTCCTGATTGCTGAGCATTATCTGATTATCCCTTGAATCAATAAAAGTAAACTACCAGACGCGAAGCTTACCCTATGGCGGTGGCTTCCGACGACCCAGGATACTGTAGCCTTCTGAAACCTTGCTGCTCTGATGGTCTATTATAGGTATTCAACTGGACTTGATCTAATTCCGTAAACGGGTTAGCAGCAGTGAATTTGTGACAACACTGATTGAGCTGAAAGCCATGAAGGCACCAGCAGCAGCAGGAGAAAGTACCATGCCAAATCCTGGTAGTAGCCCACCAGCGGCAATGGGAATACCCAATATATTGTAACCGAATGCCCAAAACAGATTCTGGCGGATTTTGTTGAAGGTGGCTCGTGATAGATCTATGGACTTGACCACATCGAGCAAGTTATTTGTGATCAGAATAATTCCTGCTGTTTCCGCTGCCACATCGGTTCCCCCATGCAAGGCAATCCCAACATCAGCTTGTGCTAGAGCTGGACTATCATTGATGCCATCTCCCACCATAGCCACACAGTTTCCCTGGTCTTGAAGGTTTGCGATCGCATTAGCTTTGCCATCGGGAAGCACCCCAGCAATAACATCCTCTGGCTCTATTGACAAAGTTTTGGCCACAGCAGCCGCCACTTCGGGTCTGTCACCAGTTAGCATCATCACCCGCAATCCCTGGTCTTTGAGGTGTTCTACTGTTTGTTTAGCCTCGACTCTCGGAACATCATTCACAGCAATTAACCCAACTAGTAGCCCATCAACGGCTACGTAAACTACTGTTTTCCCCCCATCTGCCAAAGCCTTGACTTCAGCTTGAGCAGTATCACTGATGGTAACACCCTGCTTACTCAACCAGTCTGCACTGCCAAGCACTACCCGTTGGTTTTCTACTAAAGCTGATAGTCCCAATCCTGGTTCTGTGTAAAAATCTTGAGCCCCTAACATCGGTAACTGTTGCTGTTGAGCTTCGGTAAGAATTGCGCTACCTAAGGGATGGGATGTGCCACTTTCTGCTGCTGCTGCCAGTTGCAGCAATTGGCTAGCAGAAGATAGAGCAATGGTTTTCGTACCAATAGCGCTCTGTTGGTCATTCTCTGTCTCAGGTTGAATCAGCAGGCAATCGGTAACCGTAGGTTGACCCTGAGTTAGGGTACCAGTTTTGTCAAAAACCACAGTATCCAGCCGATGCACCTGTTCTAAAATGTCACCACCTTTGATTAATAAACCCCGCTTTGCCCCCAGGCTGGTACCGACTAGAATGGCGGTAGGTGTGGCTAGACCCAAGGCACAGGGACAAGCAATCACTAAAACTGCGATCGCTAATTTCAAACTCAACAGTAATGGAGAAGCCGCCATGGTTGACCAGACCTCTGGCCAGATTTTAGTCCCAGCCACGTACCAAAATAGGAAGGTTAAAAATGCGATCGCCATCACCCCGTAGGTAAAATACCCTGCTACCAAATCCGCTAACTGCTGTACTGGCGCTTTCCGAGTTTGCGCTTCCTCCACTAGTGCTACAATTTGTGCCAGAGTAGTTTCCCTACCAGTACGGATTGCCTTTACCACCAGCACTCCCGATTGATTCAATGTACCACCAGTAACCATGTCCCCTGGTTGCTTCAATACTGGTCGGGATTCCCCCGTCAGCATTGACTCATCAATCGATGACACTCCCGTAATCACTTCCCCATCTACAGGAACTTTTTCCCCAGGTAATATCCTTAAGCATTCTCCCACCCGGACTTGCTCCACAGGAATTTCGATACCCGTTTGATCACCTTCTGTACTGTCTAATGTTCCAATCAAACGGGCGACCTGAGGCTGTAGGGATAGCAAAGACTCAAAATCAGCAGTAGCTTGATATCTTGCTCCTTGCTCTAAGGTCCGACCTAAGAGAATAAAACCCAGCAACATCACTGGCTCATCAAAGAAACATTCCCATCCCAGGTTAGGGAATAGTAATGCCACACAGCTAGTGGTGTAAGCCGTCACTGCCCCCAGTCCGATCAACGTATTCATATTGGGAGCACCGTGCCACAAACCGCGCCCACCCTCCACTATAATAGAGCGTCCAGGTAATAATAGCGCTAGAGTTGCCAGTCCCCAATGGAACCACAAAGTACTCAATACTGGCAGCATTGGTCCATGGAACCAATGACCGATATGTCCGACTGTAGAGAAGACAATCAGGACAGCAGCAATCACTAGTTGCTGGCGGTATGCTCTAGCTTCTTGCTGATGTCTCTGGGCTGGTGTTAACCTATCCTGGCTCTTAGTTCCCTGTTCAGTTTCAGGTAAACGGGGTTGACTAGGAAACCCTTTTGATGTAAGCAGCTCAGCTAAGACAGTTGGTTCCACCTCACCAGCTTGATACTCGACCACAGCTACCCCAGTTACCAGATTGACACAGGCTTTCGATACTCCAGGGTTACTGCTCAGTTGCCGTTCCACCACACCAACACAACCAGCACATTTCATGCCAGTTACATCTAATGTGATCGTTTCTACAGGCAAAGCTGGTTGGGTTAAGGTAGTCTTGGGATAAGTTGGGATAGATTTTGGCATAGATTTAGTGAACAGCTTCAGGAATAGTGGCAAAGCCTAGAGGATTAAGAGCAACATATTCCTCTAATTTCCAGCTTAAGCTAAGAGCTGCTCAACTAGGCTACAGTGGGTATTATTAATGGTTATCATTATTTTATTTTTTATGTTAATCACGACAGCAGAACACTTGGAAAAAAAGCTCCGTCAGCTTAGATAATCGAGATAGCACTAACTTAAGGGTTTCGACAAGTTTTGGAGGTATGAATAGTGTAGAAAAAAAAGCCCCAAATCAATGAGCTTTGCCAGCAGCTTAGTCAATAGAATTGCGATTGCAATTTCCCCATAGGTAAAGTACTCGGCTAAACTATCCCCTAGCTGCTGTAATGGAGCTTTCCAAAATTAATTGATACTCCCAGGTCGCGCTAACATTGGATTTTCAGAGTTGACCCCAGGGCTAACGATACCTTAAAACGCCCGATCCCGATTTTTAAAAAATCTGTTCGCGTAGCGTGGCCGAACGCGCACGCGTGGCCTAAAGGCCAAAAGGCCAGGAAATATGAAGGAAAATATCAAGGAAATATGAAGGAAATATGAAGTATTTCAAGAAACGAGCACTTATGAATTTACTCTCATGAAGGGAACTTCCCTGAAAATCTAGTAAGTCTCACTTGTAAGTCTCAACTTAGACGGAGCAAATGACACAGAAATATACAGAAGCAGACACAGAAGCGTTTTACGATCACGAAGACAGCATGTATCGTAGCTTCTGGGATTCTGAAGGCAGTTTACATTGGGGCTATTTTGACAACTTAGCTGACGCTCGTGCTCAAGACTTTGTCCCAGCTTGCCACCGTTGGAATGAATATATGCTCGCCTGCAGTGGGCTGACTAGTGAATCTCGGGTACTTGATATCGGTTGCGGCAACGGCAACACCGCTATCTGGCTAGCCCAGCAGACAGGATGTGAAGTTGTCGGCATTGACATCAGTGCAGTCCGGGTTGGCAATGCCAACGCTTTGGCTCAGGAGTATCCCTCCCTACGCCTGTCCTTTCAGAAAGCATCAGTAACTAGCCTACCTTTCTCAGACAATTCCTTTACCCATGTGTGGAGCCAAGCCACCATTTACCATGTCCACCAGCGAGAGCTAGCTCTGAAGGAGATTTACCGTGTTCTTCAGGAACAAGGCATCTTCCTGTTCGATGATCTGATCACTCCAGTGTCCGAGATCAGCCCAGAAGGCCAAAAGCACGTTTATCAACGACTACTGTTTGAACCAACATTTAGCTATGAGTCCTACGCAAAAACACTCAGAGAAATTGGCTTGATGGTGTTGGAAGCTAAAGACTTGAGCGAACACCTCAATAAGAGCTACCAACTGTTGTCAGAGCTAGCTCTGAGCAAGTATCCGAAACTTAGCGCTTCCTATGATAAGATGTGTGCGGCGATTGTAGCTCGGGAACTGGGATGGAGTTTCTATCGCTCTCAAAAGGTCAGCGATCGCCTCTCGTGGATCTACGAAACCAATGAGGAAAAAACCTTACAGGATAAGTACGATGCTTGGGCTACCATTTACGATGCTGACTTAGACGAGCCCTATCGCTGCTCTCCCGTTCAATCCGCAAAGGCTCTGGCAAACGTACTGCCAAATAAAGCAGCAAGCATTCTTGATGTTGGTGCAGGTACAGGAATGGTGGGTGAGGCTCTGGCAGAGCTAGGATACACCAACATTACAGCAGTTGACCTCTCCGAGGAAATGCTAGAGGTAGCTAGGAAAAAGCAAGTTTACACTGCCTTGCACCAAGCAAACGTGTCAGAAGCTCTAACCTTCTCTACTCCTGAGGCATTCGACGGGATTTTGGCGGTGGGGGTATTCACCTTTGGTCACGCCCATCCTCAAGGGTTGCGAAACTTATTCGAGCTATTGAAGTCTGGAGGATATTTTGTCCTAACCCTGCGAGTTGACTACCACGAAAGCAACGATTCATTACAAGAGGTTGTCCAAGAGCTTTCATGGAGTATAATCGATCGAGTAGAGTTTAACATCTTTGAAACAGAACCAATGGTTGCTCTAGTGCTGAAAAAGCACTAATTGCTGATAGTTTAAGGGAAAATCATGGCTACACCATGCAAATACTATGACGTTCCATTAAAAAAGCTGAACTCAAAAAATGCTGAAGGATTAGGAACTGTATTCACGGATTTTGAAGATGTTGAAATAGAGTTGTGTAAATGGCCAAACCCAGGAAAACGACCTCTTATTGCTAGGGGGGGTTATGGTACATTTATTGAAGACGAGTTCAAAGTATATTGGCGTGGTTCTACCGTGCTTTCCGCTGACCA
>NZ_JAAHGN010000400.1:0-1847 GCF_010672485.1 Moorena sp. SIO2C4
TCTGGAGTGGGGAGTAGGGAGTGGGGAGTGGTAAAAAATCCTGTGTATCTAATAGGTATGAGCAACGCTATACTCGATTTTATTATGGTTTTCTAAGGTAGATATCACGTAATTTTAACGGAAGAGTCTGATACTTAAGATTAAGTCCGGTAGAGTAGTTATCCTTGAAGGGTATTGGTTAATTAACAATTTTTCGTTAAACAGTCAATTTCTTTCGGGCGCTTTCTTGATTAGAGGTGATTGAGATGACTAATAATATAGCACGTTGGGGATTAACTAAGGCTCGTCTTCTAGGCTCTGGTGCATTTTTATTGGGTATATTGCTACCCACTACTCTTTATGGCTTACCTGCTAAGACGATTGAAATCGGTAATGGTAAGACTGTGTTTAACCGTGCTCCGCGTTTAGTTAGGGCAGCTACGAGCTTTACTAGAGTAAGGGTTCCATCAACGTACCAATTCACCCTCAGATTACCTGAAGATGCTGGAGAGTCTTTGCAAGCTGTAACGATTACCCAGAATAAAACTAATATCGAGAAAGTCAAATTTGATCCGAGAAAGAGTCGTGGGTTTGTGGGCGATACTTTTGCTGGTGGCTCATCCCTGACCTTGGCGAATATTGGCGGGAATGAATCGTCTAACTCGGATCAAGTAACTGTTGTGTTTGATCCACCGGTCACTCCTGGTCAAACCATTACAGTTTCGGTTAGAGCTAAGGAAAATCCTGAGTTTAGTGGTTCTTATTTATTTGGAGTCACGGCTTTTTCTACTGGAGAGAATAGCCCTGGTTTATTCTTAGGTAGCCGTAGGTTGTTTTTTGATGAGTTTGGAGACTAACCGGCAAGTGGGTTAGTCCTAGTGTAAGCATTCAGCTATCAGCATTAAGCTATCAGCATTAAGCTATCAGCATTCAGTGGGAAGTTTATGTAGGGTGGGCAGTACATCAGACAGATAAGATCAGCTGGGAAAGCCCGTTAGTAGGCACTGCCCACGATCGGATTAATTACTTGTAGCCAGTGTATTTAGCAAATGATGGCTTGACCGGAATAGCTGATGTTATGTAGGGTGGGCAGTGGATTAGACAGATAAGATCAGCTGGAGGGCGTTGGTACCCACTGCCCACGATCGGATTAATTACTTGTAGCCAGTGTATTTAGCAAATGATAGCTTTACCGGAATAGTAAGAAATGGAGCTGAAGCTTGATCACAAAGAACGACAGTATAGAAAAGCGATCGCGTAGCGTGACCATTCGCGTAGCGTGGCCTAAAGGCCAAGGTCAATCGCTTTTCTAATACCAGTCAGCTGATGGGAATAATGAAACACAGGAAACTTTAGAAGATGGGGAGTCATATCAGCAACTGGCTCCCCTTTTTACTGGCTGCATCCCTATTCCATAAAATTACTAAATTGTCGATTTAACTTATTTTATAAATTCTAGAGATTGCTTTCAGCAATTTTAGTATTAATCTCCCCATAATCTGCTCTTTTACTATACAATTTTATACACTGATTACCATGACAGCAACGATATTCATTGTATCTTTGTCGTTAGATGGTTTGTAATCATTCGTTGGCCAAAGGCCACTAGCTGATAGCTGATAGCTGATAGCTGATAGCTGATAGCTAACGATAGTTTTTAGGATTAGTCTAGAATTAAAAAATAGAAATGAACGAACCCATAGCTGACTATGACAATCCTTGGAAAGAAGCATTACAAGCCTATTTTGAGTCATTTTTGCAGTTTTGTTTTCCCCAAGTACACACTCTGATTGATTGGAATCAGACACCCCAAGCCCTTGATACAGAGCTACAGCAGATAGTTGGTGCTGCTGAATCAGGAAAACGAA
>NZ_JAAHGN010000400.1:1947-6329 GCF_010672485.1 Moorena sp. SIO2C4
TATTTTGAGTCATTTTTGCAGTTTTGTTTTCCCCAAGTACACACTCTGATTGATTGGAATCAGACACCCCAAGCCCTTGATACAGAGCTACAGCAGATAGTTGGTGCTGCTGAATCAGGAAAACGAATCGCTGATAAATTATTCCAGGTGTGGCTCTGTGGTGGAAATGAAACTTGGGTCTTGATTCATGTAGAGGTACAAAGCCAAAAAGAATCAACCTTTGCTAAGCGAATGTACCAATATCATTACAGGGCATTTGACCTGTACGAAAAACCTGTGATTAGCTTAGCGGTATTGGGAGATGAAAATGCGTCTTGGTCTCCATCGTCCTATGAATATGGCTTGGGAGGTTGTCGCCTGAGTCTAGAATTTCCGATAGTTAAATTATTGAACTATCAGTCAATGTGGCAGGTGTTGGAATCGAGTACTAATCCCTTTGCAGTAGTGGTGATGGCTCATCTAAAGACCAAAGCTACCCATAAACAACCAATGGAGCGCAAGCGATGGAAGTGGTACCTAGTTCGGAGACTTTTTGAACGAGGTTATAGTAAAAACGATATAGTGAAGCTGTTCCAGTGTATTGACCAAATGATGGCTTTACCGGAACAGTTAGAACTGGAGCTGAATCAAGAACTTGAACGTTATCAGGAGGAAAGACAGATGCCTTTGATTAGTCGAGTCGAAGAAAGGGCAATGAAGAGGGGTCTGGAACAAGGACTTCAACAAGGACTTCAACAAGGACTTCAAGAATCTCGGGAAGGCTTTCAAGGGACAGTAGTTAAAATTTTAGAAAAGCGGTTTGAATTGGTATCACCGGAATTGGTGGCAGCGATTAATGGCATAGAGGATATCTCTGTGTTGAAACAGTTGATTGATCACTCTCTTGAGAGTAACTCCCTTGAGGAATTTGAGCAGCTATTGGCACAACATCAGCTTAGTCAGGAGAATTGAAGACTATGGAAATGCGATTGGCCGTAGGCCACGCTACGCGATCGCATCTCTGATAGTGCTCACCTGATCGGAATAGTTAAACACAGGGAAGTCTGGGAGATGGGGAGATGGGGAGATGGGGAGGGAGCATCTTTTTCTAGATTATAATGATTATTATAATAATTTAATGGAAATGATTATAATGCTTCGATTATGACAGTGCCACCTTCGACAGCTTGAATCCGCAAGTCGTAGCCGTAAAGTAAGCTCATTCCGACCAACGGATCAGTTTCAGTTTCATTGACAGGAATGCTTTGGTATTCACCATCCCAGATTACAGTTGCCGCATATACCTCGAAGGTGGCTTCGCTACCATCACCCAAAGTTCCTCGCTCAACTCCAGTCCAAGGCAAATTTAGGGCAATGATGGTTTGGCGGGGCAAGCTTAAGAAACCTGTATAACCAGTATCAATGACAGCGTCAATCACTCGCCTTTGGGAATTTTCATTACCAACGACTAGCCGAATCGTTGCCTCACAGTTTGTATTTACTACACCGTACATCATACATGTTGTTTGAGGCTCCGTGCGCCGAAACGGTGAACAGCTCGATGCCCAATCCGAACAATCCAAGGCTGGGCATTTGGGAGTCGCTCAAACAAACCATTTGTAGCACTGAGAATATCATCAGCCAGCTCAAAGTCGCCAGTTTCAATGTCAATCGCTACGATTCTGCCATGATTGCCTGCTTCAACCAAAGGGCGTACTTTAGCCTGATAGATGTAATCTCCACGCCTAGCAAATTCTTCTTTGCTATAGCGAGGTTGCCGAACTACCATTGGTTTGACCTCTGTTCAAGATTAGCGCAGACCATGATTATAGCCTGAACTTAATGGGTGCATCTCAAAGTGGTAAATCTATAACTTAGGGAACTCGAAAGCTGAAGTCTTATCAGAAAGAACGACAGTATGGAAAAGCGTTCGCGTAGCGTGACCATTCGCGTAGCGTGGCCTAAAGGCCAAGGTCAATCGCTTTTCTAATACCAGTCAGCTGATGGGAATAGTGAAACACAGGAAACTTTAGAAGATGGGGAGTCATATCAGCAACTGGCTCCCCTTTTTACTGGCTGCATCCCTATTCCATAAAATTACTAAATTGTCGATTTCACTTATTTTATAAATCCTAGAGATTGCTTTCAGTAATTTTAGTATTAATCTCGCCATAATCTGCTATTTAACTATACAATGTACTACACTGAATACCATGACAGTAATGAGAGCATTTATCTCTTTTTGATGAGATGGTTTTTAGGATTAGTCTAGAATTAAAAAATAGAAATGAACGAACCCATAGCTGACTATGACAATCCTTGGAAAGAAGCATTACAAGCGTATTTTGAGTCATTTTTGCAGTTTTGTTTTCCCCAAGTACACACTCTGATTGATTGGAATCAGACACCCCAAGCCCTTGATACAGAGCTACAGCAGATAGTTGGTGCTGCTGAATCAGGAAAACGAATCGCTGATAAATTATTCCAGGTGTGGCTCTGTGGTGGAAATGAAACTTGGGTCTTGATTCATGTAGAGGTACAAAGCCAAAAAGAATCAACCTTTGCTAAGCGAATGTACCAATATCATTACAGGGCATTTGACCTGTACGAAAAACCTGTGATTAGCTTAGCGGTATTGGGAGATGAGAATGCTTCTTGGTCTCCATCGTCCTATGAATATGGCTTGGGAGGTTGTCGCCTGAGTCTAGAATTTCCGATAGTTAAATTACTGAACTATCAGTCAATGTGGCAGGTGTTGGAATCGAGTACTAATCCCTTTGCAGTAGTGGTGATGGCTCATTTGAAGACGAAAGCTACCCATAAACAACCAATGGAGCGCAAGCGATGGAAGTGGTACCTACTTCGGAGACTTTTTGAACAAGGTTATAGTAAAAACGATATAGTGAAGCTGTTCCAGTGTATTGACCAAATGATGGCTTTACCGGAAGAGTTAGAACTGGAGCTGAATCAACAACTTGAACGTTATCAGGAGGAAAGACAGATGCCTTTGATTAGTCGAGTGGAAGAAAGGGCAATGAAGAGGGGTCTGGAACAAGGACTTCAACAAGGACTTCAAGACTATCGGGAAGGTTTTCAAGAGACAGTGGTTAAAATTTTACAAAATCGGTTTGAATCGGTATCACCAGAATTGGTGGCAGCGATTAATGGAATAGAGGATATCTCTGTGTTGAAACAGTTGATTGATCACTCTCTTAAAAGTAACTCCCTTGAGGAATTTGAGCAGCTATTGGCACAACATCAGGTTAGTCAGGAGAATTGAAAAGTATGGAAACGGGCAAGATGCCCGTTCCACGCCTGATGCCCATTCCACCAATTTGATGTAGGGTGGGCAGTGCATCAAAAAGATAAAATTAGCTGCGGCATTGGGTGTTGCTAGGCACTGCCCACCACGGAATTAATCACTTGCAGCCACTGTATTAATTAAGTGATGGCAAGACCGGAATAGTTAAAAGAGAAGTTATGGAAATGCGATCGCGTAGCGTGACCTGCATGTCAATCACAAATGCGATCGCCTTTGGCGCGGCTTCGCCGATCGGCAAAAAATAGAAGTATTTTTTTAAAGCAATTCCCGGCAATTCCTTGCAATTACCGGCAATTTCTGTGATCATCTATAAAGAATCGCGCTAGCAGAGACTATGAGATATGTCCCACCCAGGAAAGCCCGCGAAATCCTCGGAGTGTCTGAACGAACACTCAGGTACTGGGAGCAGGAGGGTAAAATCAAAACCATTAGAACCCCAAGTAACCAGCGACGCTATGATGTCGATTCAGTGCTTGGAGAAGTCAAGAACAAACCAACAATCATCTACGCCAGAGTCTCTACCAGAAGACAAAAACAAGACCTCGAAAGGCAATCGGCGTTCCTTCAAGGGAAATTCCCGAACGCGGAAGTCATCAAAGATATCGGGTCACACTCACCTGATGGGAATAGTTAAACACAGGGAAATGATTATAATGCTTCGATTATGACAGTTCCACCTTCCACAGCTTGAATCCGCAAGTCGTAGCCGTAAAGTAAACTCATTCCGACCAACGGATCAGTTTCAGTTTCATTGACAGGAATGCTTCGGTATTCACCATCCCAGATTACAGTTGCTGCATATACCTCAAAAGTGGCTTCGCTACCATCACCCAAAGTTCCTCGCTCAACTCCAGTCCAAGGCAAATTTAGGGCAATGATGGTTTCGCGGGGCAAGCTTAAGAAACCTGTATAACCAGTATCAATGACAGCGTCAATCACCCGCCTTTGGGAATTTTCATTACCAACGACTAGCCGAATAGTTGCCTCACAGTTTGTATTTACTACACCGTACATCATACATGTTGTTTGAGGCTCCGTGCGCCGAAACGGTGAACAGCTCGATGCCCAATCCGAACAATCC
>NZ_JAAHGN010000401.1:0-6318 GCF_010672485.1 Moorena sp. SIO2C4
GATGCGTTCCCACTGGTCATTCCGCAAAGCATAGCGGCGCGTCATTGTACCACTCCTGAAATTACTCAACTCGCCAAGAATTTATCTATTTTAAACTGGATTGACACCTATTTGATGACACGCCCTAAGGCTGCTGCCAAATTCTCTAAATTAGTGAGAATATACCGAGGTTTTTGGTCTGGTTTACCTATATCTTTTCGTCCTCTTAATATTAAGTTTTATTTCGAGATTGGAAATTTATGGAACCTACAGTGTATTTACGGATATCTAGAGAACAAATATCCCAAATATATTACGAGGTTCAACAATGAAAAAAATCGGTTCTACTACTCTACTCATGTTCGCTACACTCTCGGGACTTCTGTTGTTTCCTTCTGAAGTGAAAGCGGATGAGATCAGATACTGTTACAGTGTCCCTCGTTACTACGTTGAGCAGGATGCAGCTAACCATCGTGAAGCTTACGATGATGGTTATCAGGAGGGGCGACGTGATGCCAGCAGGGGTATAGCTTATGAAGAGCGCACCGCAGGGGGCGAGTTTAGTCGTGGCTATCGTCATGGATATTACGGTCGCCGCTACAGAGGTCAACGGCGTCGGGTTCCAGACCGCCGTAAGTACTACAACACCAGGGAGTGTCGTACCTACAACTATAACGATAAGGAGAATATGAAAGATGTTTTGGGCAGGATTTTGCAGCAATTTGAAAGGGATATACGTGCGGATATGAACTGGGACAACAACTCTCAAAGGTACGAGCAAAGGTACGAAGAGAGAAGCCAGGACAGATACTATCAAAGATATCAAAGATAGTTGTTCATGCAACTATTTCCATAACCCAGTCACTATGGTGCTACTACTACCTTATGAAAGCTTTGGGGAGTTGGTTGTGGTACACAATACGTGATTTTCGCTCCCGTTAGCTTTACCAGACCGTAGCCAAACCACTACATCTTTACCACTACCCATTCTTGATTTAATTGCGCTTTGAGTTATTTCAGGAAATTGCGATCGCTAAAAACCGGCAATAACTAGTTCTAGGCTTAGTTCAATAGACAACTGCGGCGAAGTCTACTCCTGAGACGTTTTATCAGCAGAACGTGGTTTAAGCAGAAATATTTCTATCCCATCAATGGGTTTCTCTCGGGTTTTAATCTGAAATTGCTCTTTAACAACAGACCGAAATAGCTTCGACGACTTGACATAAACTAGCCATAAACGAGATTGGGTTGAAGGTAAACTGCTAATCCAACCTTCTATCGCTTGCTGATCGTTTTTTCTAACCGATGGCGGGAGTACATCCTTAATCTCAATACTTGCAGAGCCATGATAGTAATGATTCAATGCCACAGGTATTCTCTGACCAATGGACCAAACAATCACATCACCCGGTTGTTCTTTGGTCGCAATGGTTTCTACTAAACCACGCCAATTTTCTCGATCGAGCACGGTATAGTAACGCTTTAGCCCACCACCAACAGCAATGGCATAGATCAGCGCTATCACCAAGGCACCAATACGCCATCGATGCCAAATGCCGATCCCAGCGGCTGCTAAAAGAATAAATAGGTATGGAGCTGCTAAGAGTAGGTAACGATTGACCCAAAGAGAACGAGAGACTTGGGACACTGAAAAGAACAGAACTAAGGGTAAAAACGCCCAAGCCGCAATCCAACCCAGCTTAGCTGAGCGTGGTTTGTTGAATAGCACAACACCCAGCAAGCAGGTCAACATGACAGAGTAGGCATTGTAAAACCAGTAGATGGCATTGGAATTGGCTCGACCAAAGGGCCAAGCTGTCAAGCGACCTGGCTGCATGATCACATCAACTACACCAGGACTAGTGCGTCCACCGAGATCACGAACTGATGTACCGGGTACTTTTACACCTCCCATAAATTTGGCGCTCTTAGTTACTAGTGGAAACACCCATGGCAGCCATAAAATACCAATCAGTAACAGTCCGACCCCGAAACGGAACAAAACACGAGGTTGATTGCGATACTTCCAGCCAAACACAACGATGTCTGGGAGCAGCAGCGCTACGTTAAGGGGTGTGCTGATAATTGCCAAGAATCGCAGAGCAGCCCATCCTAAAAGTAAGGGAGTAGTTGGACGTTCTAGGGCGTGGGTTAAGATCAGTGTGCCAGCAACACCAAAGAATGTACTCGGTGCGTACATCCGGACTTCTTGGGCATGATGGATAAACAGGGGTGAGAGGGCAACGATTAGGGCAGCAATTAAGCCAGTGGACTCTCCCATTAAGCGCCGACCAAGCCGATAGGTAACAAAAACAGTACCAATACTAAACACAACGCACAATCCCCGCAGCCAAGTATCACTACTGCTAACTATCATCCAGACTTGTAGGAGGATGTGATAGAGGGGGCGTGTACCATTAAAGACTTGCTCTAGGTGCTTGGCACGATGAATACTAATGAGTTCATCAACCCATAGGCTTTCTGTACCAAGTTGATAGACATACAATCCAGTCGCTAATACTAAGATTAAGGTAATGGGCATCCATGGTCGGAACCAATTTCCTCCCTCTAGGAGCGCTGGTGTTTTGTGGTTGTTGGCTTTCATGCTAACTCAATAATCAAAGCCCTAGAGCTTAGACCGACTAACTCAATAATCAAAGCCCTAGAGCTTAGACCGATGTTGATTTGTTTTTTATATCAGTAGAATTGCGAGAATCAGTAGAATTGGCAGAATTTGGTATGATCAGAAATAGATGCATTAAATCATTCTGTCTATAAAAGTTCTCGTTAGTAAATTCTTCGTGTCTTTCCAGATTAAAATGTTCTTTGAAAACAGTGCGAAACTTTTGTTCGTCAAAACCTGTGCCGCACAGTAGCCACAGCCGCGAGGGAATAGGTGGCAAGTTATTTAGTGCTTGCTCTACGACTGGCTTTTTGACTCGATCAGAAGGACAAAGTTTACTTCGGGAATAGATCGGAGCATCTCCACTATAGTAATGATCCAGCGCTGAGGTCATTTTTTGCGAACCTATGGATAAAAAGATGGTATCACCAGGTTTTTCATTAATGCTAATTGTTTGTGCTACACTGCGCCAATCTTGGCGATCCTGCACGGTGTAATAGCGTACTAGTCCAGTGCTAACGGTAATAGTATAGATAATTGCTACTGCGATCGCCAAACTCCGTTTCCAACGCCACAATCCCATCAAGCCAGCGGTCAGAATAATCAAAATGTATGGGGATAAAAACAGTATGTAGCGGTCTATCCATAATCGTTTAGAAACTAAAAAAATCATCACTGACGGTATAAATGCCCAAGCAGCAATCCAACACAGGCGTGGTTTGTGGTTTTTGTGGATTATGGCAATACCGATCAAGCCAGCTAATAGTAGACTGTAGGATTGATAAAACAAGCTACTCAGCTTCGATGTGGAAGGAAACGGAAAGGCAGTAAAATTCTTTAACTTACGTAAAACATCCACAAAACTGGGAAATGAGTGTCGAGTAGCCGATGGATCAATTTTGGCGATGAGATTAAGAGCCTTGCTTAGGAAGGGCAGGGTTCCAGACAATAGAGATAACAAAGATGGTAACCACAACAGGATTACCAGTAACAGCCATTTGCCGAAAGCTAATAATGTAGCGCGTTGCTTGCGAAACCGAAACCATACTAACCAGATGTCCGCGAAGAGCAGGGTGGCATTTAGTGGTGCAGTTAGGGTTACCAACAGTCGTAGGCTAGCCCACCAAGCCATTGAGGTGGTAGTAGGATTCTCAAGAGCATGCACTAGCGCTAGGGTACCACCTAGACCGAGACAAGTGCCTAGGGTGTACATACGAACCATTTGGGCAAAATTGATGAACAGGGGCGATAGAGCCAAGAGGAGGGCAGCAATCAAGCCCGTTGGCTTTCCCCCTACACGACGACCAAGCTGGTAAGTTAGAAATACACTGCCCAATCCAAACAAGACAGACAACCCCCGCAACCAAGCATCGCTGGTGCCAAACTGCATCCACAGCCACAGCAGGATGAAATACACTGGGCGGATTAGACCCAGATGGCCTGGTAAGCGTTTGGCATCATTAACACTGTAGAGTTCATCCACCCACAGGCTCTCTGTGCCGAGTTGATAGAAATACAACCCAGCCGCCAATAGCAAAATTAAGGCGATGGGAATCCATTGCCAAAGCCAATCTGCTTGGATTGAGGTTTCTGTTGAATTAAGTTTTTCTGCTTTCATGCACCTGACCAACCTTATCTAGAATCAGTATTAAGAACCACCATGATCAGACCAGGGTTCATCATGGCTCAGGAAAGATGGTTGATCGCCATCAACAAAGAACGATTAACCTCTTACCAAAGTAAATTGGGACACACGGCCATATTACTTATCAGCCTTGTTTTAGACATTTATGCAAAAGATCTATTATTGTCTCCATCACCTGATCACCTGATCACCCCATCACCCTTGGCCTCTATCTTGCCAATGGTTTTCTGCCGTCAGTTTTCCCAAACCCATACCATGCCAGTCCTACCAAGGGTGTAAGTACTACGATTTCCCACAGTATTCCCAAGAAGTTAGGAATACTCAAGATGGTGCATACCATACCCAATTCTGGATTAAAATAATCAAATCGGGCAAAGATGGTAATAGGTGAAATAAAATACTCTAGGGAAAAAGGCCAGAGTGCCTGGACTCCGAAAGGTGCTGTTGGGTCAGCTACTAGCATATCCAACAGGAGGTGGCTTCCATAAACTAGAGCTGCCCAAATTCCCCATCGGAGCCGATTTAACTTCCAACGCCCCACTAGCCAAGCAACGAAGATGCCAATTATGGCGGCTACTATCAAGCTGTGGGTAGCCTGACGGTGAAAAGCTCCTGGATTTCCCAGCAGCAGCAATCCAGGCAGAATGTCTATGTCTGGCAAATTCGTGAGCAATACTGAACCATACAACAGCCGAGTTTGCTGATGCCAAGCTACATAAGGGCGTGCCAGAACAAATCCACAAATACCGGCAAATGTGTGTCCTACTGGTGATGGCATGTGATTAATTGGTAATTGGTAATTTATATTTGGTAATTGGTAATTCATATTTGGTAATTGGTAATTTATATTTGGTAATTGGTAATTGGTAATTTATAATTGCTCTGACTATTGTTTATTGATCACCATTACACCTGATTACCTGATCATCCGATTACCTGATCATGACCTTACCTGATCAGCCGATCACCTGATCTGAGTTAATCACCTTTACTTGCGCAAAGCGTATACAATTCCCCCCAGCAGCCCCTGAATGATCACGATTCCGTAAGCCAGCCAAGCAAAGGCAATGGCTTCGGATCTGGCAATATTGTAGCCGTAAGCCGCAAAAAAGAATACAAATGCATTCTCACGGAGACCAATGGCGTTGATCGATACAGGCAACACCATGATCAAGGAGACTAGGGGAATGATCAGAAAGAAACTAAGAAGGGGAACCGGTAAATCCAGGGCCTTTGCAATTAGGTAATAATGAGCGATGACACTGATTTGCACCATCAGTGACAACCCCATAGACATAGCCAAGGCATGTTTGCGGTTCCCAAAGGCTAGGAAAGCTTTAATAATATTCAATACCTTGTTTTTTATGGGGTGCCAAAAGGGTAGTTTGATCTTGCTAATAACCCTTGAAATCTTCTGAGAGGGTATGAAAATCATCGAGACTACAAGCATAATTGCTGCCGTACCTAGCATCACCCACAGATTAAGTAATGGTAACTGGGCAATCAATGTCTGAGAAAAAAACAGCGCCCCGAGGCCAAACAGCATCAAACCCAGTAAACCGAGGAAACGATCCAAAAACACAGTGGCTAGTGCGACTGATTTGCTCGTTCCCAACCGCCAGGCATCATAAGCCCTAACAGCATCCCCACCAATGGTGGAGGGCAAAAAATTACTGAAGAAAATGCTGACCATGTAGGACTTATACAAGTAAGGGATGGTAGCTTTCACATTCTGAGCCAAAAGTAGTACCCGCCACCGATGAGCTCTGATGTAGTAACTGGCTAAGTAGACCACAAACGCTGCCATTAACAGAGGAATGTTGGCAGAACTCACAGCTAGGAAAATGTCAGGCAGATTGGTCTTGCGCAACACCCAAGACAGTAGCGCTATGGAAACGCCGCATTTAATGATCGTAAGAATCAATTTTTTCCTAGCAGCTAACCTTTTTTCCATGGTTTTTAGTTTATGGACTGTAGTAGTTCCAAGTCATCTTACTGCGGCGGTAGTGGTTTTGAGTCCATAGCCGTGGGCGATCAAGATTGGGAGTGGGTTCGGGGTTGCTGTAGATGA
>NZ_JAAHGN010000402.1:0-6307 GCF_010672485.1 Moorena sp. SIO2C4
TGAATCAGCCGGTTTTTCGTCTAGTCCAGCCAAAACCTGCTCAATGGTTAGATAGTTGAGTTTCAAGGCTATGTTAATCTCATCCAATAGCACTAGCTTAATGTCAGGGTTACGGATAAACCCTAAGGCGGCATCCCAGGCGGATTGGGCTTTTTCGATGTCTCGCTCTCGATCTTGAGTCTCCCAGGTAAAGCCTTCGCCCATGGCATGGAACTCTAATTGAGGGGGATTGTTATCCGTGGCTACTGTCCAGTGCTCTAAGGCAGCTTTTTCGGCGGGTTCCCAAGCACCCTTAATAAATTGTACAATCACAACTCGGTAGCCATGACCAAGGGTACGCAAGACCATGCCTAAGCCAGCGGTGGTCTTACCTTTGCCATTGCCGGTATTAACCACAATCAGCCCTTTTTGTTTGGAGGCTTTAGCTAGGCGTTGTTCCTGTATCTCTTTGCGTCGCTGCATTTTTTGTTGATATTGCGTCCGCGTTAGCCCAGTGCCAGAGGAATCAGGAGTGTTTACCGATTCTACACCTTGGTTGGAATCACTGGCAGACTTGATTGTGGTATTCATGGGTTTATGATCAATTCATTTTGAGCGACTCTTTAGCATACAGCATCAAAGATGCTTATTGCTTATATTGCTATCTCTGCCAACACCAAAAAACTTATGGTATCCCCAAAACAGAGGAGTGCTGCTGATCAAGCTATCCCACACCAGCTGACGCGATCGCATAAAAGTCGTGTGAAAATCCCAAATAAAATCTCCATTGGGGTGCTTTTGGCCTTACTGTCTTGCCTAATTTTGTCGTTTCAGAATATAATCATATATGTAATCTTTAATCAATCTTGGCTCTTTGGTCTACAGAATGTTCAAGTCGGAGGCCTTGCGGCTCCTGGTTTTGGCAACTCCCTACTGGTTCTGTGGCTAAAGATGCTGGTGGTAGTACCGCTAATGGCATTTGTGGCTAGGTTACTCTACCCATCGGTATGGCGAGATATTAGGCATTGTGCTCACTCGGGAGACTTGCCTTTATTTAGCCAGATCGTGGCGAGTAGCTTCTTTTTATTTTTATCCCAAGTGCTATTATACCTATCATTAGGTCTTATTCAACCAGGGGTAGCAATCACGATTTTTTTTATATATCCGATTGTGACGGTAATCTTGACAGGATTGCTGTTTGGTAATCGTACACATCTATTTCCCTGGGATCTATTTAGCCCACATCTAGTTCGTGGTCTAGTCATGGTTGGTGTTGTGGGTGGAGCGTTGCTTATTTCCCTACCTAGTCTTGCAGCTAAGCAGCCCTCTTCTGAATTGGGAGTTCTAGCTGCAGCTGGTGCGGGTTTGACCTTCGCTGTTTACATTATCTTGACCCAAGTCAGTGCTAGAAAGCTCAACCCTATTCCTTATAGCTTTATTAATTTTACATTAATTTTGGTATTTTCTAGCCTGAGCTTATCATTTCCCCTAGATCAATCCTGGCGTTTTTTTGTTGAACCCACCCACAGAATGGCTGTATACCTAAGCTGTCTGGGGTTGGGGGTGATAACGTTAGTGAGCTATCTGGTGCAAAACCTTGCCATCAGGCTCATTGGTGGGCGTCCAGCTTCGATTATCGGGTCAACAGCACCAGTGTTAACTACCGTCTTAGCCGTGGGGATTATTCAACAAGGTTTACGGTTACAGGAAATTATCGGATTGTTTCTGGTAACGTTAGGGGTGGTAACCCTAAGTATGGAAAAATTGCGGCATCAGAGTTGGAAACGATCACAGTAAAGAAAAAATTAAGCGTAATTGGATATTGACCAACGTGGCACAGGTTATTCTGGAAAACGTTTATAAAAGTGTTCCCGCCCGGAAAGGGGATACTGTTGTTGCACCAGTAACAACGGAACCTAAGGTGACAAACAACGAAGAGTCACCAAGCCTTGAAGCAGAAAAGTCTGGACAGACACCTAAAACCCTTAATATCTTGCGGCGCATAAATCTGGAAGTCAACGATGGCGAGTTTATGGTGCTGGTTGGTCCTTCAGGCTGTGGCAAAAGTACTCTATTGCGGATTATTGCTGGACTAGAGGAATTGACTGCGGGCAAAATCTGGGTGGGGAACAGACAAGTTAATGACTTACCACCCAAAGAACGAGACATCGCCATGGTGTTTCAAAATTATGCCCTCTATCCCCATCTGAGTGTCTATGAAAACATTGCGTTTGGACTCAGACGAACTGGCTATGGGCAATTCAACACGGCAGAAGACTCTAATGGGAACTCTAATAGTGTGCATTGGGGAAAGAATATGCCACCGCAAATCAAGCAAGGGCTTGTGGCTACAGGCATGTTGAATGGGGAAGTTCGCTCGAATCTGGAAAATGTGTTAACCACAATGACGCGATCGCTTCCTCGGGAACTGCGATACCTCTCCGAACGAGAGAAAAAGATTGATCAGCAGGTTCGCAAAGTAGCTAAGTTGCTACAAGTAGAACACTTGCTGAATCGATTGCCAAAGCAGCTGTCTGGGGGACAAAAACAACGGATTGCTCTGGGACGGGCAATTTCCCGTAATCCCCAGGTGTTTTTAATGGATGAACCCCTATCTAATTTGGATGCTAAACTCCGGGCAGAGACTCGCAGCCAAATTGTGAAACTACAGCGGCAGTTGGGTACAACTACGATCTACGTCACCCACGACCAAACGGAAGCCATGACTATGGGGGATCGGATCGCGGTTATGAAAGACGGTCGCATCCAACAGATTGCTGCTCCTCTAGAAATATATAATCAACCTGCTAACCGGTTTGTGGCGGAATTCATTGGTTCACCACCGATGAATTTTATCCCGGTTCAGGTGAAAGCCCCTCGGGTAGTGTGTAATTCTGATTTCCGCCTGACTCTTCCAGAAGTTTGGGAACCGATACTGCACCAGTATGATGGTCAATCCTTAACCTTAGGAGTTCGTCCTGAACATATGAGTATCAGTGCTCCTGCTCCCAAAAACTTGATGGTGACCGTTGATCTAGTGGAAGCCTTAGGTAACGAGACTTATCTATCCGTGAGTATCCCTGAAGACTCTAGCCCTCTTCAGGTCAGAGTGCCACCAGATAAAATTGTCAGAATAGGTGACGAAATTTGGCTGTCCATAGACCCAGAGAAGATTCATTTATTTAACCCCCATGATGGGATGGCGATTACTAAGTCCTCTATTAGCTAAGCGATCAGCTATCAGCTATCAGTAATCAGCGGTCAGTAATCAGCTGGCTCACCGCTGATTGCTTACTTTTCGGCGGGTGTTGCGTCAGTCAAAGAATGAATAGGAGTAGAGCGGGCATCCTGCCCGCGCCAACAGTACTCGAACGGGCAAGATGCCCATTCTACCAACATCGGTGTCTGGGAATGTAACGGGCAAGATGCCCATTCCACCAACATCGGTGTCTGGGAATGTAACGGGCAAGATGCCCATTCCACTAACATCCCTGTTCCATGGCAAGGAGAATTCTTCCCGACTCCCGATTCCCGATTCCCTCAAAATTTTTTTACAAAACTTTTCAAAATATGCTATAATATAATATTTTTTGTGCTACAATAAAATTGCCCACTTTAAAATTAACGGCAAGAGCCAGCCTACGGATATTCCTCAGGCCAAGGCTGGCTCTGGCTCCCACTTAAAGGAGATACACTCATTATGTACTATGGTCTAAGCCTATACCCATGGGTACTGGTGAGGCTATTGCCACCCATGCCACCAGTGGTTTTCGCTCGGTTTGACAACCTTTGTGATGCCAAAAGCTATGTGCAGGCTCTGAAGCGGCTCATGCCTGATGCTAAGTTCCTAATTTTTTTGGATATCAGTCTGCCAATGGATCAATAAGAATAGGGAGTTAAGGAATCAATAGGAGTAGAGTGGGCATCCTGCCCGCTCGAAAATATATTGAAACTGGCAAGATGCCAGTTCTACGCAAGATGCCCGTTCTAGGCAAGATGCCAGTTCTAGGCAAGATGCCCGTTCTACGCAAGATGCCAGTTCCACGCAAGATGCCCGTTCTACGCAAGATGCCGGTTCCACAAAACTTTTAAAATCATTCCATTATTCACCCCCACACTAGGTTGTGGCAAAGTGCTCCCGCAGCAAATCGTGGATGAATCGATAGCGTCCACCCACTTGCTTGATCAGGCGGCGTTCTGTGGCATAGCTCAGGAAATCAGCGTAATTCCAGGGGATTGAACCACTGCGCCAGAGAATGAGGCGGAGGACGAAGTGCTGAATGACGGGTTTGCCAGGAACTAAAAAGCAAAAGAACATTGCCATCCCAGAAGCACCAATTAACGGTCTGATTGGTTCAACATTCTCTGCCGGAACTAGATTAAGTGATACAGACAGCAAGAAAGTTCCAGCAAAAATAATTAAACTAAGAATAACGGTATTTTTAGCAGATTCTTTAATACCCTGATTGGGTTTTTTTCTGTTTTTTATTTCTTCTCCAGTCAGCTCAAAACTCAGCCCATCAAACAGCACTACCATCATAAAAAGTGACAGCCCAATAATCAGCCCAACAATCAGCCCAACAATCAGCCCAGCAATCAGCAAAGCAATCAGCCATTTAATCAGCCCAGTTATTCCATTAATCACCCCTATATTCAGCCATTCATTTATTGCCAAAACAAGCCCAATAATCTGCCCAATAAACTGCCCAAAAATCAGACATTCAATCATTAGCTTCTGTTTTCCTTCTTTCCATGAAAATTTTATAGTTTCAAAAAGATTTATATTCTTCATGTCATCAGGATCATTAATTACCCCAGATTTTAGCGTAATATGCACAAATTCTATCACAAAAAGCAACCAAAAAAACAGCCCAAGAATAAGGCACACAATCAGATTAATAATCAGATTAATAATCATATTACCGTCACCAATCAGCCCATAGATCAGCCCATTGATCAGCCCAATTCCCAGCGATAAAATCAGCAATGTAATCAGCTTATACAACCACTTTTTTATGGGAGTATTCAACATATCGGGCTGCATCTTTTCAATCAAAAACTCGGTTTGTTGTCGCTCCTTCAATTGTTTAGCAAGCCAGCCTAACCAGCGCCTTGTTTCCTCTTCCGAATAACCTCGACGGTCATGGTTTTCCTCTAGTTTACGGTCAATGTAAGCCTCAAATAACTTTTGACGGCATTCGTTCTGATAGTCTTCCTTTGCTTGAGCATCCTTAAAATATTTCTTTACTGGCTTCAACAAATCTCTATCCCGATAAGCAACGGGAATTAAATGTAATAATAAGGGCATTCTTGCTAACTCTAGCAACCCATCTGAATCTTGCTGAATTCCTTGCCAGAGGCGACCCTTGAACCCGTTTAAATAATTTTCTATCTGCTGATCCGTCAAAGGTTGCAAACAGACTTCTCCGCGCATATCCAGAATTTGCTTATCGGCTTCGTACTCTTCTTTACGACAGCAAACCACAATTTGAGGAACGTGTTTGACAAACTGATTTAATTGCTGAACACATAACTTCTGTCGCTCTAAACCCAACTCATCCAAACCATCCAGAAGAGGTAACAACTGACCGGTGGTAATCCACTCTTGAGTAATGGCTTCGGGGAGATTATAACGAAACTTTAAATAAGCTGCTAACCATTCAGCAATGGGCTGGTTGTTATCTTTCCAATCAGAAAGTTCAGCTATAATTGGAATAGGTTGGTCTGGCTGCTGCTGAGCACGTGTAATTAAATCCTTGGCCAAATCCAACAGCATGGTGGTTTTTCCAGAACCAGGCGCACCAAGAATCAACAGTTTCCCGTCAATATGGTTTTGGTTAAATACCTCAATAAGCCTTTGACCTGGTTCAGACTCCGTAGTTCCTCCCGATAAAAATACTGCCCCGTACTTGATAACATCTTTCCACAATGAAGGAGAATTCCTAGGAATGGTAATTTTATCTCGACGACCCACTTGCTCCCTTTGGTCTTCCATTACCAACTTAATCAAGAGGTCATTGCGCAGGGAGTAAAAAAGGTAATTGTGAACGTCTGCTGCCATTTCTCGTAGCAAGTCTTTGCGCCATCGCTGTAACTTTTCCTGTGAAATTTTTCTAGATATTGTAGTTTTTAGCAAATACCCAATTGTAGGTAGGGCAAATAAGTAACCAATACCTAAAATCCAGTAGACTTGTTGGAACCACTCGCTATTCTGTTGTGCGGATGGTTTAAAAACTAAATGTCCTCCTGCAAGAACTAAGACTCCATAAATTGTGCATAGAGCAATTACTATTATTCTCCGAAGGCGAGTATTTTGCTGGTCAAAGCA
>NZ_JAAHGN010000403.1:0-6305 GCF_010672485.1 Moorena sp. SIO2C4
TCAGCAGTCAGGTATCAGCAGTCAGGTATCAGCCGTCAGCTTATGCACTACGGGCACGCTTGGCCTTTGGCCACGCTCCGCGAACGCGAACAGCAGTCAGGTATCAGCAGTCAGGTATCAGCAGTCAGGTATCAGCAGTCAGCTATCAGCCGTCAGCTAATCAACGGTAGGTAGTAAATAAGCATCGGGGGTGCTGGTAGGGCTGGTTGAAATTCCCTGGTCGTTTTACTATCAGCTATCAGCTATCAGCAGTCAGATATCAGCATTCAGCTGACGTAATAGAGATTAAACCAATGCTTACCGGTTTGATTCAAAAGGTGATAGCACCTCAATTAGCGTGGCCTACGGCCAATGACTGATAGCTGATAGCTGAACGCGATCGCGTGTGCGTAGCACATAAGCTGATAGCTGATAGCTGATAGCTGATAGCTGATAGCTGATAGCTGATAGCTGATAGCTGATAGCTGATAGCTGATAGCTGATAGCTGATAGCTGATAGCTGGGGGAACATAGAATAGAAATCCAGGATTCATCCCCATTATTCCCTTAATCTTCAGGTCTTATGACCAGATTTGTGCAAAAATTTGGATACGCTCCCTGACATTTCACCAATCACTGTAAGCTAAACTAGCTTGCAGTGAGAACCTCCATGATCCCAATCACAGAGGGCTTGCTTTAAGAAAAGTCTTCCCCGCTTAATTTTGTTAGTCAGGGTCTATGAATTAACAATAATTTCAGAGCTTTTCCAGTCGGGTGGGAAGCAGTCAGGGACTACAGGTGGCAATAGTCCTAATCGTTTGGGACGCACTCTCAAATCTTTATAAGTAGATTTGGGAAGGTTTCAATCAGCGGTAGCTGCGACAAGGAGCATGCACAAGCCTTGATAGCCGAGGGAGGCACACTTTAGCCTCAACGGGAGTAAACACAAAACCATGTGTAATTACATCACTACATTCAATGTGTCCATGGCCAGGATGGTTATTATTATAGTTTTGCTGAATGATAAGTAACTTTGATGAGCTTTTTTGTAGGAGGTGCTGATGGTTCATATCGATCAGAAAACTCATACTACTGAAGATGGTACAAATGTGATTGTTTTGAAACCGATTGGACGCTTGGACATCACTACAGCTTGGCCTTTTCGTCTGAAATTGCAAGAGTGTATTTCCCAACTGCGCAGGCATGTAGTGGTTAATCTGAGTCAGGTTGACTTTATTGATAGTTCGGGTTTGACATCCTTAGTGGCTGGCATGCGAGATGCTGACAAAATTAAGGGCAGCTTTCGCATTTGTTCTGTTCATCCAGACGCCAAGCTGGTGTTTGAAGTCACTATGATGGACACGGTGTTTGAAATTTTTGAAACGGAGGAAGAAGCCTTAGATGGTTTATCCAGTAGTATCGTCACCTGAATAGACATCTGCGACCCATTAGGTTTGAGATTAAGCTTGGTTTGGCTTCGGTCAATCTTTTAGCACAGATGTGTGATCAGAGCGTGTTAAAATAGCAAAGGTGCTGATTGACCCGACCGACGAAAAGGGCTTGAATGCTACTAGCGGCAGCTCGGGAAAATAACTTGGCTGAGCTTTGTAAAAATAAGTCCACAGCAAGTTGAAGTCCAATAAATCAAAGGACCTGCGGGAGGCGGGTTGCGGCCAGGGTAGTAGGGGAACAAAGCATTGAAATCCTACTGCGGGAGTAAGTGCGACAGAGCAAAACCTCCGGACGTTGATTAAGACCAATCTGGCATCAGCGGATGAAACTGGAAACCCCCACCATCATCTTGGATTTGGTGGTAGGTGCTTCATGGGAGATAATAAAAATAATATAAAGCTTCAATTCTGATCTGCCTTGTGAATACTGTTCGCACAGTCTCGGATACTAAACGGGATTTCTACACCTATCACACTCGTCCCATTAACTCTATTTACCGACGTGTAGTAGAAGAGTTGATGGTAGAGATGCATTTGCTGTCGGTTAATGTGGATTTTAACTACGACCCCATCTATGGCTTAGGTGTGGTGACATGCTTTGACCGGTTTATGCAGAGCTATCAACCGGAAAATGATAAAGAATCAATTTTTAATGCTCTGTGTCAAGCAGTCGGAGGTGAAGCTCAGCAGTACCAGGAAGATGCCCAACGGCTCAAAACCAGCGTAGATTCTATGTCTGGGCAAGATTTGATCTCCTGGTTAAGTTCCCCAACCTCTGAAAATGGGAGTGGGGATTTGGCAACCACTATAGCTGCGATCGCACAAAATTCTCAGTTTAAGTACAGCAGATTGTTTGCCATTGGTTTATTTTCACTACTAGAGCAGACGGACTCGGAGTTAGCTCAAGACCAAAAGCAGCTCGAAGAAGTAATTAACAACATTAGCAGTGGATTAAACCTTCCTTCGGAAAAGCTACAAAAAGACTTGGAGTTGTACCGCAGCAACCTGGAAAAAATGGCACAGGCTCGGGTAGTGATAGAAGATGCCATTCAAGCTGATCGCAAAAAGCGGGAGGAGCGTGCTAAAGAGAAAGAAGAAAAATCAGCGACACCTAGCAGCGATTCCACCCCATCTGCCCCAGAAGAATCAGATTCCTCTTCGGATTCTTCTGAGGATGAAGCCCCATCTTCCTAGCTAGGTTTTTTTGATCTAACAGACTGATATCCCCCGGATAAATCCCAGATAAATCACGGGGGCTAATTCCATAACCCTGGTAAAAAAGGTCAAAGGGCAAGGTCGGTAAGCGATCAGCGATCAGCGATCAGCGATCAGCTGATCATCTCAGTCTGGGTATCAAGGACAATTTCACCCCAAATGATCTTAAATCAAAGCTTGTAATTGTTGAATCAGGTCTTCCGCTGGTCTGAGCCCCTCTATCCGTTGTTGAGGCTGACCGTTTTTAAACAGTACCAAGGTTGGTAACGCCTCAATCTGATACTGGGAAGCTAGCTGGGGGTATTTTTCTGTATCAATTTTTACAACTTTCAAACGATCTTTCAGCTCAGCATTGACCTGTTCTAGGATAGGAGCCATCATCTGACATGGCCCACACCAAGTGGCATAGAAATCTACCAACACCGGCACATCTGAGCCAGATAATAATTCTTGGAACGTTTTGAACTGCTTTTTAACGGCCATGAGCAAGAAACCTTTCCTAGTCCTTCTGCTCGATTCTAGTCCAAAATGATTGGAGCTGGACTAAGCTAAAGATTCCGGTAAAGTTAACTTTGGAGGAAACCTGTCCTGCCCACAGCACAAGATCAGGCAGGATAGAAAACAATTCAAGGTTTATGGAAACATTACAGACATCTGGGCAACCATCTTCGCAACAATTAAGCGATCGCATTGCCATCGTGACCGGTGCCTCGCGAGGAATTGGTCGAGCTGTGGCCCTGGCCTTAGCTGGGTCAGGGGCAAAGGTTGTAGTCAACTACGCCAGTTCCAGTAATGCAGCTGATCAGGTCGTAGGGGCTATCATTGATGCTGGGGGTGAAGCCTTAGCACTTCAGGCTGATGTGTCTCAAGCTGAACAAGTCGATGCCCTAGTTAAAGGGACTCTCGAAAAGTTTGGTCGTATAGACGTGCTAGTGAATAATGCTGGGATTACCCGCGACAACTTGTTATTGCGCATGAAACCCTCAGATTGGCAGGCAGTAATTGATCTGAACCTGACTGGAGTATTTTTATGTATCAAAGCAGTGAGCAAACTGATGCTAAAGCAAAAGTCTGGTCGGATTATCAATATTGCTTCAGTGTCAGGACAGATGGGAAACTCTGGTCAAGCCAATTACAGTGCTGCCAAGGCTGGTGTGATTGCCTTGACCAAAACCGTTGCCAAAGAGTTTGCTAGTCGTGGCATTACAGTCAATGCCGTAGCTCCCGGTTTTATTGACACTGATATGACCAGTGACCTTAAGTCAGAAGCCATTATCGAGCAGATTCCTCTAGGTCGTTACGGTAAGCCAGAAGAAGTAGCTGGGATGGTGAGGTTTTTGGCAGCTGATCTAGCTGCTGCCTATATCACTGGACAAGTGTTTAATGTCGATGGTGGTATGGTTATGGCTTGAACCCCCCGGCAGGTCTGTGTTTCAACTTCCGGAAAGTTGAAAATTGTCAGACGAATTAGCACTCTTCGTGTAAGAGTGCTAAATTTGCTAATGGAGACACAAAGCAAGTTCAAATAACCAATGGCAAAAATCGTTTCGTTTGACGAAGAATCCAGACGCTCATTGGAGCGGGGGGTCAATGCCTTAGCTGATGCTGTACGTATTACCCTTGGTCCAAAAGGTCGTAATGTGCTTCTGGAAAAACAGTATGGGGCACCCCAGATTGTCAATGATGGTATTACCGTTGCCAAAGATATTGAACTGGAAGACCCATTAGAAAATACTGGCGCTAGACTGATTCAAGAAGTCGCATCCAAGACTAAAGACGTTGCTGGGGATGGCACTACCACAGCTACCATTCTGGCTCAGGCCATGATTCGGGAAGGTCTTAAGAATGTGGCAGCTGGGGCAAATCCTGTAGCTGTGCGCCGAGGAATCGAGAAAACTGTTGCCGAGCTGGTCAAAGAGATTGAGGCCATGGCACAGCCGGTTCAGGGAACTGGGATCGCTCAAGTTGCTACAGTCTCCGCTGGTAACGATCAAGAAGTGGGTGACATGATTGCCCAAGCCATGGAAAAGGTCACCAAAGATGGTGTGATCACCGTTGAAGAATCCAAATCCCTCTCCACCGAATTAGAGGTAGTGGAAGGGATGCAGATCGATCGCGGTTATATTTCCCCTTACTTCGTGACCGATAACGAACGGATGACAGTGGAATTTGAAAACCCCTACATCCTGATTACCGATAAAAAGATTAGTGTTATCCAGGATTTGGTACCGATTCTGGAAAAAGTGGCTCGTGACAGCAAACCCTTGCTGATTATTTCCGAAGATCTAGATGGAGAAGCCTTGGCAACTCTGGTGGTGAATAAGGCCAGGGGTGTGTTGAATGCCGCTGCGGTCAAGGCACCGGGATTTGGCGATCGCCGCAAGCAAATGTTACAGGATATTGCAGTTTTGACCGGTGGTCAGGTAATATCCGAAGACGTTGGTTTGAGCCTGGATACTGTCTCCCTAGATATGCTGGGAAATGCTACCAAAGTTAGCATTGACAAAGACACTACTACCATAGTAGCTGGTGGTCAAACTAAGGCAGATGTAGAAAAGCGAGTTGAGCAAATCCGCCGCCAGCTAGCAGAAACTGACTCTGAATACGATAAGGAGAAACTGCAAGAACGGATTGCTAAACTGGCCGGTGGTGTAGCAGTCATTAAGGTTGGTGCGGCTACTGAAACAGAACTCAAAGACCGCAAGCTGCGGATTGAAGATGCCCTCAACGCTACTAAAGCTGCGGTAGATGAAGGGATTGTTCCTGGTGGTGGTACAACCTTGATTCGCTTAATAGAAAAAATTCCTGCACTGACAAACGACCTAGAGGAAGAAGAGAAAGTTGGTGGAAGGATTGTAGCCAAGTCATTAGAAGCTCCCCTGGCTCAGATGGCGGATAATGCTGGTGTTGAAGGTTCCGTCATTGTAGAGAAAGTACGGGAGAGTACTGGTAACGTTGGCTATAATGCTGCTACTGACACAATTGAAGACTTGATTGTTGCAGGTATTATTGACCCTGCTAAGGTAGTACGCTCATCCCTACAGAATGCTGCGTCTATCGCTGGTATGGTCTTGACCACAGAAGCCCTGGTGGTAGAGAAACCTGAACCTAAATCTGCTGCTCCTGCTCCCGACATGGGCGGCATGGGCGGCATGGGCGGCATGGGTGGCATGGGCGGCATGGGCGGCATGGGCATGATGTAGTGTCATGATCTAGTGCCATCATTGCTTTGCTAGCATAAAGCCTTGAAGCAGCTTGTCCCTGAGGACAGGCTGCTTTTTGATTGGTCATTAGTATTGACTACTGTCGTCGCTAAATCACGGGATTATAGCGATAGATTCCTAAGAAGATTAATCCTTACTGGCTAAGCCAAATAGCCTCTACACTCTGAGTCAAATCATTGAGCTTACTTGTATTTTGGTCTATGCTCCTAGCAGAGGCTTTTCACCTTGCGCGCAAACCGGCACTTTTAAGTGCATTAATATGTCTTTATACTAATAAAAATTATCAATAAACGCAAAATATCCAGTCTCAAATTCCCCTCCCGCTAAGTCTTACTGGCAGTGCCAGACGCTGCTTAACACGACTATAACGGGAGTCCCCTTGGAGTTGAACGATGCTGTGAATCTCTTGGTCGTAACAGATAGTCCAGGATGCCTC
>NZ_JAAHGN010000404.1:0-6294 GCF_010672485.1 Moorena sp. SIO2C4
TCCTTGGGCAAGTAAGCGGCAAATCACTGCCTGAGACCCATAATCGGCAACAGTGACAGGGCTTTTGTCACTTTTTTCCATAGCTTGAGTCACCCGTTCACTCCGGACTTGCTCACAAATTTTGGCAGCGGCTAAGGCTGCCTCAATCGCAACCTGTTTCTCTTGTTGATAAGACATTGTAAATAACTGCTCCTAAGGGCGAAAAGGTTTTTTGAAGTTTTTTTGGTCATGGGTAATAGGTATAGCTAATAGGTAATAGTCCCTTGAGTAATCACAAATCCCAATTAGGGATTACCTATTACTGACTACGAACTGCCTGGTTTTAAAGGCTTGTGGCCTAGCAGCATGTTTTTCCCTGACCTTAGGGACAGAGCTAGGAACTGGCAGTCATTCATAGGTGTCATAACCATTACAAAGGGGGAACTAATCTCCATTGCTGGCATCTTAGCTAGGAAATTCCGGATTAAGAGGAAATTACCAGGGAATTAACTAAGAGCAGTAATCGAGGTACAACAATAATGTATTTCATCCGGATCATCTGTGCCATTTTCCTGCCACCACTTGGTGTGTTCTTGCAAGTGAGTTTTGGCAAGTCATTTTGGCTTAATATTCTGTTAATGGTATTGGGTTTCATTGTAGGCACTCAACTTGGTTTTCCCAAATATGGTGTAGTGCCTGCCATACTCCATGCCGTATGGGTGACTGCTAATCAATATCAGGATTAAACTGTTTACTAGGGACTCTGCCCTAACCGAACACAGAACAGGGATTATAGGTCCGGTAACCCGGCTCTAAAACTAGAAGAATTTGGCACAATGGAAGTGAGTACGCAAACGCAGTGCTTAAGGCAATCAGCCTTGTCCTAACAAACACCAAAGGTATACCAGAATGGATTTAATTCGGATTTTATGTGCTATTTTCCTGCCACCACTGGGAGTATTTTTGCAAGTGGGTATTGGCTGGCCCTTTTGGATAAATATTCTTTTAACCCTATTGGGGTACATTCCAGGTATTATCCATGCCGTTTGGGTGATTGCCAAGAGATAAAATCAAGGATTAGACTGACTACAAATGTACAGTTCAAAACAATCATCCCAACCTGTGAAGTATAAGGCTTTGAACTATCAGGGAGTCTACCCCTGCCCAGTCTGTCGTGTGGGTCAGATTCAAAATTTATCGTTAATGGAAGCTTTTGCCTGTCACGAGTGCCGCCACATTTTCACTGCTGATCTCGAAAGGCAAATACTCAAAATAACCGATCGGCAGCCCCCAATGACCTGGCACTGGAATGGCAAAAAGTGGACAGGGGCCCATCTAGAGGGGGTTGAATGGGGATGGGTGAATTGGTTCTTAGCCTTGGCATTTGTAGTTTGTCCAACGACCTTAATTGGGGCAGCCGTTTATATGTTTCCCCCTGCCCCAGATAGTCCTGTATCTTGGCTTCCAGCTGCTTGGGTAGGGTTAACGTTTTTATGCCATCTGGCAATCGTTGTCTGGTTGGTGATGGAATTTTATCAATTTCCAGTTTGGGAGTACTTGAGAATTGGACGGCAGCGAATTATGGGTCGTTAGTTCTGTTAATTAACTTGAAAATAGTGCTGAGTATTGTTAAGAATAACACCCTTATATTTTCATCCTTTATAGTTTATAATTACTAATTCATACTTGCTCAGGCTCACAGCTCTAGCCGTTTACGTGTAAATTAAGTATAATTGGTTACAAAATTGAGTAATCCTGCTATAAGATAGGGGGTTGCTAAGCTGATGTGCATTTAAAGTTGGTTATTACCTGTTCCCAGATCCCCGCTATCCGAAGTTCCCTTCGAGTAATTTAGGTCTCCCAATCTAAATTCTGAACAGCTTAGTGCTAATTATGCTCGCGTAGCGGCTCGGAAAGAGCATCGCAACCCATGGCACTAAAACCTTTTGGCTGAGCTGATTTCCTAGAGCAACACATTCTTCTGCTCATGTTAAGTCCCACTGATTAGTTATACTTATAGGTTGCTAACAACACTTTTTTGCAACTGATTGACCGTAGGTCACGCTACGCGAACGCTATGATTGAAGAATGTGCAATTTTTAGCCATACCATAGTCAACTAATGCTTATGCTCACAGAAAGCCCATCATTGTATAAATAGTATAGACTAACCCATTCAAAGACAACTGCTGGAACTATCGTACTTGGTTTTGGTGCTATCCTGATGGGAAGCAGTCTACACTTGAGCGTACTGTCGCTTACTGTCAAAGCGTACTGTCGCGTACTGTCAAAGCGTACTGTCAAAAGGGAGGTTGGATTTCTTTCCACGACCACTTGACCACTAATAGACACATTAAGTGCCATGTTTTCATCTCAATCCCCCCAAGAAAATGGGGAATCTCCAAAAGGGGACATTACGCTGAAGGACGCTAACGGTAAAACTCTCGAATGTTACATTGAGCATTCCCTAGAGCTGGAGGGTTGTGAATACCTTCTGCTGTTACCTGTGGACTCACCCATAGAAATTGTTGCTTGGGATGATGATGAAGACTTAGCTGATGCCTCTCTAGTTGAAGATGAAGCTGAGCTTGACTTGATCTTCCCTGACGCCCAAGCTGTTCTGGCTGAGCAAAATCTTCAGCTCAAGCGCACCGCTTTTACCTTAACTGTTGCTGGTGAGTTGCCACCAGTGGACGAAGATGACATTCTCACCCTGGAAATTGAAGACGATAATGTTCCGATGGAAGCAGAGGAACTACAGGAGCTAGCGAGCTTTTATTACAAAGAACAAGAGTATGGCATTTATACGCCTGTAGAACCACTCCTGTTTTTTGCTCGCTCCAACCAATCTGGTCAACCCGAGTTACTGTCTACAGAGGAAATTAAACAAGTTCAGCCATTGCTCGAAGAACTGCTATTCGATGATCTTGATTAGGAGACAAGAACTCGGGTTGACCCCTTAAACGATTCAGGGGAAACTAGTGTTTTGGTGTATAAGAGTATGAAAACTCTCAAAAGCATCTCCAATAGGTTTTTTTATTTCGTTCTGTTGCCAACGACCCTTGGTCTTTGTGCATGGCAGGGCTGGGAGTGGTGGAGTTGGGTGGTATCCCCACCTGTTAAAGCACAATCTTCCGAAGATGTAGCTCCAACCCTCATAAAAATTGAGATTCCCCCAGGAACCCCAGGTCAGCA
Organism: Moorena sp. SIO2C4; assembly: GCF_010672485.1. Lineage (NCBI taxonomy): Bacteria > Bacillati > Cyanobacteriota > Cyanophyceae > Coleofasciculales > Coleofasciculaceae > Moorena > Moorena sp. SIO2C4. Next base: position 3,174 of record NZ_JAAHGN010000404.1, read on the forward strand.
AATAGGCAGAGATCTTGAAGCTTCTGGTTTAATTCGCTCAGCCGATGCTTGGAAACTCTGGACTCATTGGCGTCAGCTGCTAGACCGAGATGGTGAGTTTAAAGCTGGAACTTACGAACTATCACCAACTCAACCCCTGCCAAAAATCGCCGAAACCATTTGGAAAGGGAAGGTGATGCAGCTGTCTTTCACCATACCGGAAGGGTGGTCGATTCAACAAATGGCGGATTATTTTGAATCCCTAGGATTTTTCCCGGCTTATGACTTTATCGCTGCTAGTAGCAAAATCCCCTGGGATAAGTACCCTTGGTTACCCAGTGACCTCCCTCATCTAGAAGGTTATTTATACCCAGATACCTATAAGTTACCCAGTGATGGCATCTCGCCACAAGCAGTCATCCAACAAATGCTTAATCGATTTGAGCAGGTAGCCTTACCAGTATACGAAAAAGGTCAGTACAAAACCCAGCTTAGTATCAATGATTGGGTAACATTAGGCAGCATTGTCGAGAAGGAAGCAGTAGTTGCTGAAGAACGCGATCGCATTGCTGGTGTCTTTACTGAACGGTTGCGGCGAGGGATGAGATTAGAAACCGATCCCACGGTTGAATATGGATTGGGGATTCGACAAACTGCTGATCAGCCCCTGACCTACAAGCAAGTGCGGCAACCCTCCCCTTACAATACCTATCTCAACCCAGGATTACCCCCGACCCCGATTGCCAGTCCTGGCATAGGGAGTTTGAAAGCAACCCTTGATCCCGAAGACACCGAATACCTGTTTTTCGTGGCTCGTTACGATGGCACTCATGTTTTTAGCAAAACCCTAACAGAACACGAAGCCGCTAAAAATGCTATCCGTAGAGAACGGCGAGCAAAGCAATAAACTACAACAACCAGTGATCAAAGAACCTTTCTAATATTGGTTCCATAGAACTGAATCACTTAACCGTTGCCCGCTGCCATCATCAGGCTGAGCGGGCTTAGTGTATTGACAATTGACGGGTAAGCATCAAAAATCAACAGAGTTACCAACCTTAAATTGATCAGTTAACTACATATGTCTTGGGTCTCAAAGTTACAACCTGACTTAATCCTTGGTGGCTCCATCTTAGACCTGACACCAGATATTCTCCAGCAATATCAGCTCTCAGGTCTAGTATTGGATGTTGACCAGACTTTAATACCAGTGACGAAATCCCGTGTTTCTGGAGAAATTGAACGGTGGGTAGAGCAAACTAGAGCAATGGTTTCCCTGTGGCTGGTTAGTAATAACCTTAGTGAAAATCGCATTAGCCGTATTGCTTCCTCCCTAGATTTGCCTTACATATACGGAGCTGGCAAACCTTCGCGACGCAAGCTGAAAATAGCTGTAGATGCGATGAACCTACCTGTAGACCAAGTGGCCATGGTAGGCGATCGCTTATTCACTGATGTCTTAGCTGGGAATCGACTGGGAATGTTCACCATTCTTGTAGAGCCCATAAGGGATCCGGCTATGAGTAAGTCTTTATACCCAATGCGTGATTTGGAAGTGTGGTTTTCTCAAGCCTTAGGGGTTTCGCTGACCACCATGCAACAAAACTTCAACAAACCTGACAAATCACAATAAACTGAAATATAAAGAAAATATTATAAAAATTACTAAACCAAGATTTGTCGGAAATAATAAGGGAGAGTTGGAAATCGGGTCAGCTTATATAAAGACCCTACATAAATGACCAACCTTTTAATATGGGGTCAGCTTATATAAAGACCCTAGATATAACAAACGCCTATAACTAATAGAGAGCCCAGCCTTGAGGTAATCAGGAGCTGGGCTGTCTATGATTTGGGATTAGGTTACTGACCTGGTGCGCCAAGCTAAACCCCACGTTAAAATTCAATAAACATTACTTAATACTATAACCCCAAGCATGAGCGCAAACGTTGAAATCTACACCTGGAGCAGTTGCCCCTTCTGTATCCGTGCTAAAGGTCTACTAAACAAGAAGGGAGTTGAATTTACTGAATACTCTATTGATGGTGATAACCAGGCACGGGAGAAGATGGCTCAAAGGGCAAATGGAGCACGCTCTTTACCACAGATTTTTATTAATGACCAGCATATCGGTGGCTGTGATGAGCTTCACACTCTGGAATTTCAGGGTAAGTTAGACAACCTCCTCAAGGCAAGCTAACCACTAGGTGATTGAGCATCTAGTCTGTAGGATCGCTAATGGTTATCGGCAATATCCCTGTTACCCGTTCCCCGTTCAAGATCTTGACCAGTATATTCCCCAATCAAATAGTATTGCTGTAGCATAGGGGAATTGGCTGACAGGGGAATTCAACCGTGAAATTTGCGTTTATCATAGACCCTCTCCCGAAACTTGATCCCGGTCACGATACTAGTGTGGCACTGATGGAAGCCGCACAAGAATTAGGTCATGAGGTTTGGGTCACTCAGGCTCAACAATTGAGTGTTATTCAGGGTCAGGCTTGGGGGCTTCTAGAACCTGTGCAACTAACTCCAGCCAAACTCGATGACGGGCATTGGGTCGTCAGTGAGCAGTGGTACCAGACTGGTAAGGCTCTGTTGAAACCTCTAGAGGAGATGGATGCTGTCTGGATGCGGACAGACCCGCCCGTTACCATACCTTACCTCTATGCCACCTATATCTTGGATTACATCAATCCAGATAAAACCTTGGTGATTAATGCACCAACTGGCATCAGGACAGCTAACGAAAAAATGTATGCCCTCCAGTTTCAGGAAGTGATTCCACAGACCATTGTCAGTCAGGATAAATCGGTGATTCGGCAATTCGTTGAGGAAAAAGAGGCAGCAGTACTGAAACCTCTAGGAGGCAAAGCTGGTGAGGGGATTATATTTCTACAGGCAAGCGATCGCAATTTTAACTCCTTGGTGGAAATTAGCACTAAACAGGGTAGTGAGCCAGTGATGGTTCAGGCTTATCTGCCTGCGGCGAAAGATGGAGATAAGCGGATTATCCTCTTGAATGGTGAACCGATTGGAGCAGTAAATCGCATTCCCACAGGTAAGGAATTTCGGGGTAACATGGCTGTGGGTGGTCGAGTAGCGGCTACGGAAATTACTCCCCGAGAGGAAGAAATCTGT